>JAGLQA010000171.1 GCA_023137075.1 Candidatus Aminicenantota bacterium | reverse complement strand
CTGCCGGTTTTTATAAATGAAGAAAGGGAAAACGGGACTGACGGCCCGGCAGCGGACGCCTCCCTACCTCTGCCTGAGCGGCTGAAAATTATCGAGAAGACCATTATAAACCGGACCCTTAAAAAGCACAATTATAATCAATCAAAAGCAGCAGAGGAGTTGGGCATCTCCGAGTCAGGCCTGCGCTACAAAATCCAATCCCTGGATATATTAAAATAAAAATGTTTGAATCATAACGTGTACCCCAAATCCCGCAGGGACATCGGGGACGCTCATTAGTTATTGTAGTGAAAGTCAATAGGAATCGAAAGATTTTAAAAGCCCTTACCCTTTATTGATAAAAAACTCATATTACCATATAATAGTACACATGAAAAAGATTCTGGATGAAACAGGGAACGCCTATTTGAAGGTCACCGGTACCATACCGGTCGAATTGCGAAAAAATGAAAAGTAAAAACCCGGATAGATTCAATATTATAGTGATTTCCGGTCCTTCGGGCAGCGGGAAATCCACACTCATAAACCGGTTGGTGTCGGAGCACCGGGATATTATCTTCTCCGTTTCCCATACCACGAGAGCAAAACGAGAAAGCGAAATCTACGGGAAACACTACCATTTTGTAAGCGAAGAAAAATTCCGGGAAATGATTGCCCATAATGAATTCGCCGAGTGGGCAAAGGTTTATCAAAATTTTTACGGCACCTCCCGTGATGAAATCGAACAAAAATCAGGAAACGAAAAAAATCTTGTCCTGGATCTGGATGTACAGGGTGCCGCAAACATAAAAAGAGAATTCCCCTCAGCCCTGTTTGTTTTTATCGTACCTCCGAACCTGGCAGAACTAAAAAAAAGACTGGTTGCGCGCGAGAAGGTAATCGACAGTCATATCGAAACCAGGTTAAAAACCGCCATCAAGGAGCTCAAACAATACCACCTCTACGATTATACCGTGATAAACGATAAGGTAGAAGAGGCTTATGCCGTGCTAAAATCGATTTATACGGCCTTTAACAACTCCACCTATAAGAAACAAAAAATGATCGAAAACATACTAGAGGGGAGATAGGATAAATAAGGAGACTCGCATGAATATAATCCTTGGAATTACCGGTTCCATCAGCGCTTACAAATCGGTGGAGATCATGCGCCTCTTTCAAAAGAACAACCACCGGGTTTGTGTAATCCTGACCAAAGCGGCGCAAAAACTTATCACCCCCCTTACGTTCGCAACCTTTGCCCCGGGCCGGGTCTACACCGGTATGTTTGCCGAAAACCAGGACCCCCTGCTCCATATCAACCTGTCCAGAGACAATGACCTGCTCTTAATTGCGCCCGCCTCGGCCAATATGATCGGAAAGATGGCCAACGGTATTGCCGATGACCTGCTGTCAACCACTTTTATCGCATTTTATAAAAGAGTCGTTATCGCACCGGCCATGAATTCTTACATGCTGGAAAATAAAGCCGTGGTCGAAAATTTATCCCGGTTAAAATCCCGGGGTGCGGCAGTCATCGAGCCGGAAGCAGGTTCCCTGGCCTGCAGTACGGAGGGGCGGGGCCGGCTGCCTGCCGCGGAAAAAATCTACGAATTTTGTTTAAAGCTTGAAAATGCCTAATCCTCAAGACAGGGTGGGGAATTTTAAAAAAGTCGTTATCACGTCCGGACCTACCATCGAGCCGATCGATCCCATCCGGTTTATCTCCAACCGGTCGTCGGGGAAAAGCGGGTTTCATTTAGCCGATGAAGCGAAAAGACGGGGAATCCCGGAGATTTTTTTTATCACCGGCCCCTCTTTTTACATACCGGCGGATGTGGCGGTCATCAAGATCGAAACCGCCCTGGAGATGAGATCCCATCTTCTGAAACACGCAGACCAGGCCGATGTCATCATCATGGCCGCGGCTGTGGGAGATTACCGGATTAGCGAATATCACAAGGAAAAGATCAAAAAAAGCGAGGAATCCCTGACCCTTCAACTAACCCGGAATCCGGACCTATTGTTAGAATTGGGACGAAAAAAGAAAAAAAACCAAATCCTGGTCGGGTATGCGGCTGAGACCCGGGACATCTTTGAAAACGCCAAAAACAAACTTGAGGCAAAAAATCTCGACCTGCTGATACTCAACAAAGTATCCCCGGAAAACCCGGCATTTCAAGTAGACCGCAACCAGGTTTATTTCGTGACAAAAGAAGTCATAAGGGGACTGCCTAAGATGGAAAAAGCGGAAATCGCCGCTCACGTCTGGGACGAAATCTATAAAATCCGTCAGGCCGCGGGGAACGAAAGCACCTGATACGTTTTTTTTCTTGACATTTGAGCCCTTCCCTACTAAAATATTATTTCAGGAAAAAAGGATTTCCCATGGTATCGTATTATGAGCAAGATTTTTTTCAAGCAGTTTTAAATTTCAAGGAGGTGGTTAGATGGATGACAAAAAAGTTTCAAAAAAATTAAACCGGATCGCTGTAACCCTTTTATTTATCGCTTTATCTACCGGAAACATTCGCGCATTAGACGCTTTGAATAATGATCCCCCTTCGTCTGAAGCGGACCAGATGTTAAATATCCGGATAAATGTTACAAATGAAAAAGAGCTAAAAAAAGCCGCGGAAACAGCCGGTTCCGGAACCTTTAAAACTCTCACCATATACGTACAACCCAAAACCTACAGAGTCAGAGATACGATTCGCATAAAAAAATCAAACGTGAGGATCGTTTTCGAACCGGGAGTAAAATTTCTTCTTGGCGATCATGCCAACAATCCTGTGATAGGGATTGGCGATTGGGGAAATCCACCGGCCAAAATAATCAGTAATATTTATATTTCCGGTAACGGTCTGGAGGTTGACGGCAACAAGGCCAACCAGGATTCGGAATATTGTACGGATTTTCCCTGGATCCGGAACAATGGCATCGATGTAAGGGGTGTTCACCGTTTGACTATTGAAGATGTTATCGTCCATGATGCCAGGTCCGGAGGCCTGGTTGTCAGTTGGGATTCATCGGACATCCGCATTGTTAATTCATCTTTTAGCAGCAATTTTTTCGACGGGGTGGCCTATTACGACAGTGAGAGAATATACACGACCAATTGCACCATGATGTCGAACGGATATGCCGCGATGAGCCTTGATAACAATTTGAAGGACTGCATCTTCTCCGGCTGCATCGCTGATTCGAATGGCGACGTGGGGATATTTATGCGGTATTCGGAACAGGTGCGATTCAATCATTGTGTTATCAAAAATTCAGGCAACTATGCCGCATTTTTATCCCACGATGAATCCAATAACGGTGTTCATGATATCATGTTTTCCGGTTGTCAAATTTTAAATAATCAGAATGGCGGTATTTATGTCGCTTCAACGGCGGCCCTATCCGACTATACGAGCGTTATAGGATGCGTCTTTAGAGGAAACAGCGGCGATGCCGTAAAGAGTGACGGGTCGGTCATCTGGGAAGCGGCAAATATAGTGCAGTAAACCGGTTGATGATTTTTTGAAAAATTTAACGCTGACTTTGTATCCATTTAAATTACTTTGGTGAATGATAGGGTTCAGGAATAACCTTTCCGCGTCACGTGGACAACGAAGCCCATATCGTCCTGGTCCTGCGGTTCGCACTATCACCCTCTGGTTTTTCAGTGCCTCGCAACCATGTTCTCGCAGAAGAGTGGCGATGAGTGGCTTTGTGCTTCCTCCTCAGTCGCTCTAACACTAGCAATCTTTGGCATGACTTAAACCAACTATCTTCTTGAATCTCATTAGAATGGATTCTCTTCTACCGGCGCTTTAGTATCAAGAGCGACAAATCATCATGACGGGGGGCCTCACCGGCAAACTTATCCACAGCCTCCAGGATTTTCGCGCCCACTTCCGACACGAAGGGGTCTTTCATCTCGGAGAGCAGCTTAAATAATCGTTCGTTGCCGAAAAATTCCTCTGCTTCACTCTGAGCTTCGCTTACTCCGTCGGAATAGACGATGAAAAGATCGCCCCGCTTCAACCGCGCTTTTTTGGCTTTATAAGGCGCTGAGGCCAATATCCCCAATCCTAAATTTCCTTTTTCGGTTGATTCCACTTTGCCGTCTCTTAATACCAGGGGCGGCAGGTGACCGGCATTTAAGAAGTTTATATGTCCCGACCTGGGATTTAATTCTAAGTACACCAAAGAAGCAAAACTCTTCGCGATACTGTCACGGTGAAAAATCCGGTTGATCTTAGCTCCCAAATCGGCCATAGAATCGAATTCGGTGACCAGGGCCCGCAAGGTGGCCTGGAGCTTGGCCATAAACAGGGCGGCCGGCAGCCCCTTACCGGCCACGTCTCCCAGCACTAAGCCGAAACGGTTTTCACCAAGCTGGATAAAATCCACCAGGTCACCGCCCACATCATTGGCCGGCATGGAATAGAGCCACACATCCCAGCCGGGAATTTTCGGACTGGATTCGGGCATGAGCGCCAATTGCACCTGGCGGCCGGCAGCCAGTTCGTCGTGGGCCAGGAGTTTATCCTTCAGCTCAAGCATCAGGATGAAAAGCAGGACCAGACCGCCTAAAATCTTGAAGAAGTTGTCAAACCGGATATTGGTTTGCCCGATGGTGCCGGAAATATTGATAACAAGGAGAATTAAAGCGATAATCAGCAGTACGCGGCGCGCGTTGGTAAGCTTTAAGAAAAGGGCTTTAAACAATAACCAGGCCATACTGAAGCCGCGTTCAAGGGGTTTCTTGTCTTCCAATTTGTGCAGGCGTTCATCATCTAAGAAAAATTCCTTGAGTTCTTTAAAATCGCGGCGCATAGTGCTCTTGAAGTTATCGAGGTTCAACTCCTCGATAACGTTCTTTTTATTACCGCTAACACCCGTTTGTTTATTTTCCACGTAACCTATTTTACAACTAAATCCAATAAAAATCAATTACAGTTTTAATTTTTGACTTTTAACAGGAGTTCTTGAGGAAGTGTCGACAGCTGCCAATAAAAATCCGATAAGCAAACTTTTGAAATCAATCTTTTTTTTGATTCTATTTTTTATCGATTAATTTGCGAATCGACTTTGCGACCCGGCTCAGATCAATGGGCTTCATAATAACGTCATCTACTCCCATGGAATCCGCCTTGTGCCGGGTAATTACGTCGCTGTAGCCAGTGCAAATAATCACCGGGATATCCGGCCTTAAAGAATGAATCTCCCTCGTCAACTGAATCCCGGTTAACTTCGGCATCACAAAATCGGTGATAACAATGTTAAATTTATCGGGGACTTTCCGAAACAACTCAAGGGCCTCAATACTGCTGGTTAGCGCGGTTACTTCATATCCCAGTTCCGCTAATAAGGTCTTTTCGGCCTCCATGAGTGTCACGTCATCTTCTACCAATAGAATATGCTCGCTTCCTCCCGGTATAACTCCCCCACCCTTATCTTTTTTATGGATCACATTGACAATGGTGGGAAAAAGGATCGAAAAGGTGGTGCCTTCGCCCGCTTCGCTGTACACGGAAATATTACCGTTATGGCTCTTCACAATACCGTGAACCACCGCTAATCCCATTCCTGTCCCTTCACCGGGTTTTTTGGTTGTAAAAAAGGGTTCGAATATTTTGTCGAGCAATTCCGGTTTGATACCGTACCCGGTATCGCTGACCGACAACCTCAGGTGGGGACCCGGCTTAAGCTCCTTGTAAGCACCGGCCTCAACCATCTCTTCGGTCAACCGGACTTCCAATGTGCCGCCCTTGTCTCTCATAGCGTGGCCCGCATTGGTGCAGAGGTTCATCATGAGCTGGTGAATCTGGGTGGGATCGGCCAGCACAAAGGTTTTATCCGTTTCTGCCCTGGTAACAACTTCAACCGCAGCCGGCAGCGATGACCGGAGTAATTTTATCACCTCTTTCACGATCACACTGACCTGCAGCGGCTCTTTTTCTTTTTTTGTCTTTCGGCTGAAGGTAAGTATTTGTTTTACTAAGTCCGATGCCCGTTTGGAAGCCGTATCCACCTGGAGCAAATATTTCATGACCGGGGAATCTTCAGCCGTTTTCCTGATTGCCAGTTCGGTATAGCCCATAATTGCTCCCAACACATTGTTGAAATCGTGAGCAATACCACCGGCCAGGCTCCCTAATGCCTCCATTTTCTGGACCTGGAAAAGTTGATTCTCTAAGGCCAACTGCGCCGTGATGTCGCGTGTGGTACAGGCCATCATGGTGCCTTTATCGGTCTCGATGGTGAAATATAACTGTTGGATATCTCTCAGGTCTGCATTCGCTCTCTCGATCTTCGATACCTGGAGATTGTTCCGGAAGGGATTGGCTCCTGTCTCAAAAAAATTCTCCCACAAAATTTTTGTCTTATTATAATTATCTAAAACCCGTTTTTGCTTTGGTTCATACTGGAATTGCACATCCCAGATTTTTTTGCCGATAACCATGGCCCGGGTCGTGCCGTAGATATGTTCCTGGCCCTCATTCCATTCGATAATCGTGCCTTCTTCATTTATGAGAATAACGCCGTCTAAGGATTTCTCGATCATGTTCCTGAATTTTTTTTCGCTCTCTAAAATGGCAAGTTCGGCTTTTTTACGTTCCCGGATCTCCTCTCGCAATTTTTTGTTGGCTATTAAAACCTGGGCCGTCTTCTCGTCCAGCATCTCCTCTAAGCGATGCCGGTAACTTCGCAATTCTTCCTCCATGGTAATGCGTTCGGTCATATCGTGAATGACGCGCATCCAGGCCGGGGCGCCGTCAAAATAGATCTCTTCGGTCATAACTTCAACGATAAGTTGTCTGCGATCCCGGGTCAGGTGAGTAAATGTAATGGATGTATCACCGCTCCTCTCATCGATGCTGTTCCGGACTTTTTCAAAATCTTCAGGTTTATGGAGGTCAAAGGGGGTCATGCTGAGTATCTCGTCCCTGGAGTACCCGTATTTTTCCAGGGCAACTTCGTTGCAATGCAGGAACCTGTAGGTGGCGGCATCGTAGATAAATACCGGGACCAATATATTGTTAAAAATAGAGAGAAATTTTTTCCTGCTCTCCTGCTCCGTTCTCTTTTCCTTAAGCTTCTGGGAATTTTTCAGATCCTTTATTTGTTGACGAAGGTCTTTAATCTCGTTGAACAATTCCGATTTTGTCAATGCGGTGGTTGTTTTTCGTACCGCCATGGCTTATCCCTCTTCGCGCAGTGGCGCCGCGCCGCAGAGCACAGATATTCCCTTAACCGGGCGGCTTATACTAACAAACATAGATTTTACTGCCTTCATCATCGATCTCTTAAAATGTATGATGAATATTTTAACCAAAAAAAAAAAAGATTTCAATAGTTTTTACCAGATAAAATTAAAAATAACCATCCGGACTTATGAGTAAAACCTTCATTCTTTGTTTCCTCCTTTATTGTGACATGTGGAATTATCCACCCCCATAGTATAAACATTGAATAAAAGAAAAGTTAATTTTCCGTTAAGATTTTAGAATTTCACCCGGGACGTTCGAAGAAAAAGATTTTGAGATCAGGGTAAAGTGCCCAGGTCTAAAATTTCGATTTTGAAATTGTTTTCCAATGCTCCCCTGGTAAGATCAACCACCCGGCATTCGGAATTATCTATGATCTCGGAATCGCAAGTGGCAATGATTCCTTCGGTTTTCTCTTTTAACTCCTCATCCGCGGATTTTACCAATAAAACGTCTCCCGCTAATTTTTTCACTTCCAGCCGTTTCTCTACCCCGTTAACATGCTGCTCGCTTCCCGATACCGGGCTGTCAAAGTAGATCTTAATTACGGCCGGCTTACATCCGCCGATATAATCAAGGAGCAAATCGACGGCCCGGTAAAATAGTGTTTCATTCTCTATCTTACCGTATGTTTCGCCGCAGTCCCTCATTAGCCCATCATTGCCGATGAAAATGAGCTTCCCGAACAAGTAATTCATTAAAGTGAAAAGGACATTGTATCCGTCAATGTACAATTTTTTCCCTTTTGTATCTACGGTTATTTTTGCCCTGCGGCGCAGCGCTTTTTCTTCGGAGGTCAGGCCGCGATACAACGCGATGCGCTCGACACTGCTCAACCGGTACCTGTCCCCCACAAGCTTGACGGCCGGCTTTTCAGGGTAACCCCGGTTTAATAAAAATAAATAATCCTGCAGTGCATCTTTAAATATACCGGTTACAATATCGACCATCCTTCATTCTACATGTTTAAATTCTCTTTTTCAACAAACCCCGCCGCCACAATGGCCAGGCACAGGGCCTGTTAATAGAAAATGATCCCTATTTCCCGGCCAATCCGGGCATTGAGAAGAGTGGCGGCAGAATCTTGATTGACCGCTATTTCAAGGTTACCATGACTGCCGATCAACATGAAAGGCCCCGTTCCGGCCCGGGCATAGGTTCCGAAAAATTCCGTGATCTCTCTACCGTTTATTTCCGCTTTGAATGTCTCATGCCCGGAGCCCGCCAGGGCGGCAAAAAGAAAATCTCTTGTAACATTGCTTATGATATTCCCGAATTTATCGATATAAACGATGCTGCCCGTAATCTCGTTTCCCGAGCTTGCGGGAATATAACCGGGATTCAGGATGACGTCAACCACCGGCGAAGACAGCTCCTTAGGGTCGATGCCGGCGGACAGGTAAGCCGCTGCCGGGGCCATCTTATCCCGGGCCTCAAAGGTCGAGTACCCGTGAATTAAAAAAAATGCTTCATTATCCAGGACAGAAACCGCGGCCTTTTCCTGTTGTAAGATCGGGGTCAGTACGCCGTTATCCGGGCCAATAAAATACCGGTTTTCATGCTGCACTAACAAAATGCGGCGGTTCGTTCCCACTCCCGGATCAACCACCACTAAAAATATGGTAAAATCGGCAAAAAAACGGTATGTTTTGTCAATGACAAAGGAAGCGGCCATAAGGCTGTAAGAAGGAATATCATTGGCAATATCGATAATCTCGATTTCAGGGTTGATTTTTTTCATGACCCCTTTCATGGTACCGATGAAATAGTCTTTGGTCCCGAAATCGGTTATCAATCCACAGGTTCGCTTTGTTCCGGCCGCGGCCATTTTTACCTCCTGGGATCTATTTATACCATGATTGTAGGGGAATGTTCAACTTATTGATCTTGCAGCGGGCTGTCCCAGCATTTACTGCCTGAAAGGGTCGAAGCCAGGTTTACCTTATATTCCCGGACCTCTCCTCCTTCACAGGTTATGCGTATGGTATACACGGCGGGCGGGATGTTATAAAAATGGTAGTCCAGGTCGTAATGACAGATGCAATAGCAGCCGTGTTCGGCCTCGCTCTCCACGATCGCTATAACTCCATCCGAAAATTGTGTGTCAGCCGAAATCCTACCGGGACAGCAGTTAAATACCGCGTTGATATGATTGATCAGTAGTGTGTTTTCGCCATTATATTGGTATTCGATGCACTCCTGCACGGGCTGAACAGCCTGGCTGGGAGATGAATTCCGCTTCGCCCCATTATTTTTGCACCCTGTGTGCCCGGTAAGGACACCCTCCGCGCCATCGGGATAAACATTTTCCGACTTCTTACAAGCCGACAGGGAAAAAAAGACTACCAGTCCCAAAAGGAAAAACATTATATGTTTTAATTTCACTTAAACCTCCTTAGTAATAAATAGGGCAGCATAATTAATGCCAATTAAAAGAGCGTAATTGTCACAAAAAAGGGACAATTCCCCGCTTTTTTATATTTTTATGGGACATATAAAAGAGATTTGTTTTTTGGATTTTTCCCGGAACCGAATAATTAAAAAAGTTAATCTTGAAATAAATTAACTTATATGATAAATTTAAATCTTATGAAACAAAAATTTATACTTTTATCAAAGGTAATAGGGCTTATCGTGTTTTACACGCTTGTCCTGGTCGCTTCCGTTTTTTTAACTATGAGTTTGTTAATTAAAGGCGAAGAGATCCCTGCCCCGGGTTTAGTCGGAAAAAGTTTGAATGAAGCCTATAAGATTGCTTCACAAAGCGGGGTTTATCTCAAAAAAATAGAAGTAAACTATGACAGGAATTTTAAACCCCTGACCATTATAAACCAGTCGCCCGCTGCCGGAACAAAGATAAAAGAAAAATCCATAATTAAAATCTATATCACCTCAGAAGTAATCGAAGTTATTGTGCCCGATATGACCAATTACAGCTTGAAAAAAGTTGAGAAAATATTAAAAGAAAACGATTTGAAAAAAAGGTACGTTTCCTATATCGAAGCCGATAATATCCCGGTGGGCCTGGTTGTGTCCCAATCCTATCCCCCGGGAGCCAAAATTCCCCGGGGAGCAGGCGTCGATTTCCTGGTTTGCAGAGGTAGGAGGGAGAAGTCCTATTTGATGCCTGATATTATCGGAATGAGGGCGGAAAAAATGTTGATTTTATTTGAAAATAAAGGATTTAAAATCTCAAAAATAACTGAGGTCTTTTATCCCGACCTTGAGCCGGGGATTGTCATCAACCAGTTTCCCCACTCCGGGCATAAGATTAATTCAAAACATTTGATCAGCGCCGAGGTAAGCAAATGAACCCGGTATTTCCCTCTATTTTATCGACCGACTATTTTGATCTAAAGAGCAAGCTAACGGAATTCCAGGCGAATAAAATAGATGTGATCCACTTAGATGTGATGGACGGCAACTTCGTCGACAATATTTCCTTTGGCCCTGCTGTGGCAAAAACCATTAAGTCAAAATTCGACTTCCAAATCGACTCCCACCTCATGGTCGGTAACCCGGAAAAAATGATTCCCTGGTTCATAACATCCGGTTCGGATTGGATATCCTTTCACATCGAATCGAAGCATAAAATCGCGGAAAATATAGCAACCATAAAGAAAAGTAACCGGAAAGCCGGTCTTGTTTTGAATCCGGATACCGAGGTGGAATCTGTTTTCCCTTATTTAAGAGATATCGATTATATCCTCCTGATGAGCGTTTTTCCCGGGTTTGGCGGACAGAAATTCATCGAAACCACCTATGAGCGAGTTTCTAAATTGAAACACCGGGTAAAACAGGAAGGAACAAATTGCCTGATCCAGGTAGATGGAGGAATCAACGTAGATAATATCGGAAAATTAAAAGCTGCCGGGAATGATATTTTTGTGATTGGCACGTTTTTATACAATTCCGAAGATATAAAAAAGACATTGGCGACCATAACGAATAAAATAGCTGGAGATTTATATGAAAAAAAACGCGTTAATTGTGTTGATCGTTATTTTAATGGCGATAAGCGGATGTAAATCCAAGAAAGACATCGATGTTACCCCGGGGAGTACGGCGAAAGCGGTATATAATCAGGCAAAAAAATTCATAAAACGAAATCCTGACAAAGCGCGGTCATTGTTTAAAGACGTGATGCAGTTATTTCCGACCAGCGTGTATGCCAGACTTTCCAAGATCGGAATAGCAGACTCGTACTTCAAGGAAAAGGGAGCGGGGACACTTATCATGGCTTCGGCCGAGTACCAGGATTATGTCAACCTCTACCCGCAGTCACCCGATGCGGCTTATGCCAGTTATCAGGTGGGAATGTGCTATTCCCGGCAGATGAAAAAACCGGGAAGGGATCAGACCAATACCAAGAATGCGCTGAAATATTTCGAAAATATGGTCCGGCAATTCCCGGACACAAAAGAGGCTGAAGAAGCGAAAAAGAAAATCGAAAAAGCCAGGAACTACCTCGCATCTCACTATTTCAGGGTCGGGCTGGCAAATTATAGATTAAAGGCCTATAAAGGGGCTATTAGCCGTTTTAAACAGGTGATAGATGAATACCCGGAATTCGCTCGAAATGATAAGACGTTCTACTTTACAGGGCGGACCTATTTCGCCATGGAAGAGTATGACTCGGCAGCCTCCTTTTTCCGGAGAATCATAAACAGCTTTCCGAAATCCAAATATGTTAAGAAATCTCAAAAAATGATTAAAAAAATCAATAAACAGAAAGCAGCGCCGGCAAAAGGTGATAAAAAAAAGTAATCGGGATATCCCGGAAAAACCCGGTGTCTACCTATTTAAGTCGAAGAAAAAGATTCTATATATCGGCAAAGCCGGGAATTTAAAAAAAAGAGTCAGCCAATATTTTCGAAAAACGGGCAATATCATTATCGACACGCTTCTGGACCAGGCCGAAGAGATCGAATTTATCGTTACCGATAACGAGACCGATGCCCTGCACCTGGAATACAACCTGATCCATACCTACCGGCCGCCTTTTAACGTAAAATTGAAGGATGATAAGAGTTTTCCCTTTATCGAAATAACCACCGGGCACCCCTCCCCCGGGATATACTTTTCCCGGAATGTGGCTGAAAAAAACGTCCATGTGGGACCTATTACCAATTCAAAAAAAACTAAGGATTTAATCGATATTGTGACCCGGATTTTTAAACTCAGGACCTGTCCCGATAATGTGTTTAACCGCGCCGCGCCCTGCCTTTATTATTATATTGACCGCTGCTCCGCTCCCTGCAGCAAGAAAGGGAAAATAAGTAGTGAAGAATACGGGAAAAACACGGCAGATGCCATCGATTTTTTAAAAGGGAAAAAAGAGAGGGTATTGGAAAAACTCAACCGGAAGATGAACCAATATGCCGCGGAACTAAGATTCGAAGAGGCGCAAAAAATAAAAGAGGATATCGAACTGATCGAAAAATTTGCCGTCGAATCCTATATATCCTCGGTCCGCAAAGCCGATTATGATGTGACGGCCCTTCACTACGATGACCGGAATGACTGCTTCATTATACTATTCTCAATCGCAGCAGGCCGGGTAAAGCGGAAAGAATTTTTTAACTTCACTGCCCTGAGTTCACAAAAAGAGGAAATCCTGAAGGATTTTCTCATCTCCTTTTATCGAAAAGAGAATATCCCCCCGGAGATACTGGTTCCCTTTTTGCCGGTGGATAAAGAGTCCATCGAGGAACTTTTTTCCCGCCTGAAAAACCGGAAAATCAAGATCCGAATTCCCACACGAGGGGACAGGAGAAAGATGTTCGATCTAATCCACAAAAATCTGAACCTCTATATCAATCGCAGCAGGTTTGATGTGGTGGGACAGAGAGTCAAAGATGAACTAAAATTACGCAGTTTCCCCGGCGAGATTGAGGGTTTTGATATATCTCATTTTTCCGAAAGAGAAAGGGTGGGAGCAGTGGTTACTTTCTCACAGGGCAAACCGGTGAAGCGATACTATAGAAGTTATATTATAAAAGAGGCGGAGAGCGGTGATATTGCCGCGCTAAAAGAGGTGTTGGAGAGGCGGTTTAAAAAGAAAGAGACCTACCCCGATTTACTCGTTATCGACGGAGGCAAGGCGCAGTTAAACGCTGCTTTAGAAATTAAAGCGAAACTCAAAATAGATCCCGACATCGTGGCAATCGCCAAGCGAGAGGAGAGAATTTACCTGGAAACGGGCGGTTCTCTTATCTTCCCCCGAGGTTCGGCGGAACGATTCTTATTCCAGAATATCAGGGATGAGGCCCACCGCCGGGCCATCACCCATCACAAGAAGCGCCGGGAAAAAATTTAG
>JAGLQA010000170.1 GCA_023137075.1 Candidatus Aminicenantota bacterium | reverse complement strand
CAGCAGGTGCAGGCAGGTGTGGTCGTCTGAACCTGCGACTGCTTGTAAAACCGCCTGCCACCGGGGGGTCTCTTTTACCACGGTTGACATGGCTTGCTGTAAACCGGAGAGCACATCCATGCGCAAAGGTTTATCTTTTTCTAAGTGGGCGATTACCTGTTGGTAATGGCTTTTCAGGATTTCAGCCTGCTTCTGGGTCAATTCTAAGTCTATCGTTTTTTGTTTCATCGTTTAATCCTCACACCTTTACTAAATCTAACCCACCCCGCCACTCTCGGCACCCCTCCCAAGGAGGGGACGAATTGACGAGCTAACCCACCCTGCCCCTCCAGGGGAGGGGATTGCTTGAAAGCACTTTGAGAGGTCTACCATCACATTCCCCTCTTGGGAGGGGTGGCTGCGAAGCAGACGGGGTGGGTTAGTTCGCAGCCACCGGCTGCGCCTGGAAAAAAGTTGCCTGCCCCGCATACTCCCGCAAAAGCTTTCATTTACCGGTTATATTTCGCATACTTAATTTACGGTAAATTTTCTCAGTATCGATTCGCTTGAGGGTAGTTCACCTTTTATTTTTACTACTACCAGCTTATTGCAAAAGGGACAGTATACATCGACTTCACTTTCTACGGACTGCCCGCCTTCCTCAACCGTGAAGGACTTCGGGAAAATATGGCTTTTATCAAAGGCACATTGCACGTTCAAAAAAACCGGTTTTGTTTTTTTCATCTCAGGCCTCTCTTTATAAAAATATGAAAATTAGGGCAATCAGGGCCAACGCAAATAATACCAGGCTGAGGGTTAATAGGAAACGTTTGACTGCGACAATCTTGCGGTGGGCGCCCCGGAAAGACTTAACACTGTCGGCGGAAAACCGGTACCGGAAAGGGAATAATACGAAAAACGAGAGTATCAAGGAGAGTATCCACATGACTAACGCGGCGGTTACTCCCCGGGTTTCAGGAAATCCGCTCTTCCCGCTTACCGAAAGAAAAATCGAAAGTGATACGGAGATCATCGAGGCAAGAAATTTGGCGGCGTCTTCCAAACGCTTCGGCGTCTCCTGCTCCTCTTTTAACCGGTAATGATACCAGCTTTCCTTTTCCGGCCCCGCCGGTTTGCTTACGAATAACTCTGGCTTATCCATGTATCCTCCTTTGCTATTATAATGGTTTATAATCAAAAGATAAAGGGATATTTTAAAAAAATAGGAATTTTTTCCGTATCATTTAATCTCCTTCATCCAACTGTTTTTTATCCCTCTACGCGGAGTTACGACCGGATAAAAATACGTCATTTAATTACATGTTTTCTGATGGGATCTCGATATTTATATATAAGGGATGCCAGTACCCGGGGAAAATGTTTGTTTAAAAAAAACAAAAACTTTGCGTGAAAGGGCAGGATTTTTAAGCGAAAACCTTTCTTCGGTATTAGCTTGACAATTTTTTTTGCTATAATTTCAGGCCCTACCGAGATAGAATGAGAGTGTTTCTTTGTTACCTTTTCATCTACTTTTTTAATACGGTTACCTTGTTTGTCCATTTCTCTGAGTTCGGTTTTAACAAAACCCGGTTCCACCAGTATGAAACCGATACCTTTTTCTTTAAATTCATAGCGTACCGATTCGTAAAATCCTCTTAATGCAAATTTCGTTGCCGAATAGGTGGAGCGATCCATGATGCCGAATTCACCCAATAGGCTGCCTACGATAACAACACGCCCCTTACTCTTTTCTAAGGAAGCGAGTGCCGGGTATAAGGTATTTAAAACCCCAAAAAAATTTGTCTCAAAAATATTTTTGTAGTCATCGATATTTAAATTTTCGAAGCTCCCTGATATCGTGTAACCGGCGTTGGCGACCACTACATCGATTCCCTCCATCTTGTTACATACTGTTTTAATAAATGCTTCTATATCATCCTTGCTGCGAATATCGACTGCCCCGGTTAACACGTTAGTGTCATATTTTTCTTCCAGTTCACTTTTTAGTTCATTGAGCCGGGATTCCCTGCGTGCGATTAGGGCCAGGTTATAACCGTTTTTTGCCATTTCAACTGCGATTTCCCGGCCGATTCCCGATGACGCACCGGTGATTAAAGCAACTTTTTTTTCCATTTAATTCTCCATGATACCGCCCGGTTAGGGCACATATTGTTTGTAATATTCCGCGAGTTCGGGGAATATTTCTGTAAAAGGAGTCGGTTTTAAACCGGGGAAAAGCTTTTTCATCTTTTCATTCGAATAGTAGTTATCGAGCCCAACCAGTTTTAAACGAATGGATGAAAGAGAAGAGTGCGTTGTTTCGGGATCTATTGAAAAAAGTTTTTCATATAGACGAATAGGAAAGTATAATAGATGAAAGGGTATCCCGATTCTGGGACAGCGGATCGAATAGGTGGTGCAAATTGTCTTTATTAAATCCCGGTACG
>JAGLQA010000017.1 GCA_023137075.1 Candidatus Aminicenantota bacterium | reverse complement strand
ACGAGGGAAGGACTGGTTCGCTTCGACGGCAGCCGTTTCAAGGTTTTCAATAAAAGCAACACAAAAGAATTAAAATGCGATATCATCCGGGCGCTTTGCCGGGATAGCAGCGGCACGTTGTGGATCGGCACCATGGAAGGCGGGTTATCCTGTTTAAGAGGCGGTAAATTTTACACCTACGAAGTCGCGGAACACCCGGCCCTCAAAGGAATATTAGCCATCCTGGAAGACGAAAAGGGAACGCTGTGGATCGGCACCATGAGCAATGGTTTAACGAATTTCAAAAACGGCCGGTTTACCACCTATACTACGGCCGATGGATTGGTGAGTAACCAGGTACGCGCCCTCTTGTACGATAAAAAAGGCGGCCTGTGGATCGGCGCCATGAACGGCCTAACGGAATGGACCGCTTCCGGCCGGTTTATCAGTCACCGGTTAGCGACACAGTTTCCCGATGACCTAATCTATTACCTGTATGAAAAAAGCGATGGCGAAATCTTGATTTCAACCGTCTCCGGTTTATACCGAAGGCGGAACAATAAAATCGAAAGGGTAAACCTGCGCGGCGTGCTGCCCAATCCCAAAATAATCACCATATATGAAGATCGAGACCGGAACGTCTGGTTGGGCACAGACGGGGGCGGCTTGATCAGGCTGAAGGAGGACGGGGAGTTTGAGACATTCTCTATCGCCGATGGTTTAAAATGCGGCAATATATTTTCCTTTTGTGAAGACCGGGAGGGCAGTCTCTGGATCGGCACCCTGACCGGGGGTTTGCACCGGCTCCGGGACACGGTGTTTACGATCTATACTAGTAGAGAGGGCTTACCCCATGACAGCGTCTATTGCATACATGAAGACCGGGCCGGGACTATCCGCATCGGCAGCCAGGGGGGGATAAGCCGGTTAAAAGAGGGAAAACTTACCCTGGAATTCTCCACCCGGCAGGGGCTGTTGAGTAATACCGTTTATTCGGTCCTGGAAGACGCCGCCGGGGGATTGTGGATCGGCACACAGGCCGGCCTGCACCTGTTCAAAGATGGGAAAATTTCCCGGTTTACCACGAAGGAGGGCCTTTCCGACAACCGGGTCTACGCCCTATTGCAAGACAGGCAGGGGGCAATCTGGATCGGCACCTTTAACGGCCTGAATCGCTACCAGGCCGGGGCGTTTGCTGTTTTCAACGAAGAATCGGGGCTCACGCACCACACCGTAACCGCTCTTTTTGAAGACAGGCAGGGAAATTTGTGGGTGGTTACCGAAAACGGTCTAAATATGATGCACAGCGGAGAATTTATAACCTACACCACAAAGGAGGGATTGGTGGACAATTCCGTGGAATGTATTCACGAGGATGAACAGGGAATATTCTACATCGGGACACGCGGCGGCCTGAGCCGGTTGGCAGGCGGCCGGTTTTTCAACTTTACCAGCCGCAGCGGTCTAATCACCAGCCGGGTGAATTATATATCGGAAGATGACATGGGCTATCTCTGGCTGGCTGGCCCATCTGGAATTTCCCGTGTTAAAAAGAGGCACCTGGAAGATTTTATGACAGGGAAAATCGACAGGATTCACCCGGTCACCTACAATGAGCAGGACGGCTTGAAAACCCGTTGGATTAAAAACAGCGGTTTGAAAAGCAGTAACGGCAGGCTCTGGTTCGCGACCGAAAAAGGGGCGGTTTCCATCAATCCCGTCAATATCAAAAGAAACACACTGGCCCCACCGGTTGTGATCGAAGAATTGATAGTAGACGGGGAACAGGTCAATATCAACCGAAACAGTGAACCCATCGTCATACCACCGGGAAAAAAGAGACTGGAATTTTTCTACACCGGTCTCAGTTTCGTGAAACCGGGAAAGATGATGTTTAAACTGAAACTTACCGGGTATGACTCCGATTGGATCAACCGCGGCAGTAAGCGCAGCGCTACCTATACCGGCCTTTCACCGGGGAAATACAGCTTCACGGTGACGGCCTGTAACAGCGATGGGACCTGGAATGAAAAAGGTTCGTCGCTGTCGCTTTACCTGGAACCCCACTGGTATCAAACCTGGTGGGCCTACCTGTTTTCCGGGCTTTTTCTTTTGTTGGCGGTAGCTTTTTTTGTCAAATGGCGTTCCTGGAAACATGTAAAGGAAAAGCAGCGCCTCGAGCAAATCATCAAAGAACGAACCAAAGAAATCGAGGACAAAAATTTCCAATTGCTGGAACAGTCGGAAAAATTGAAAGAGATGGATAAGGTGAAATCCCGTTTTTTTGCCAATATCTCCCATGAGTTCCGCACGCCCCTGACCCTCATCATGGGCCCCTTAGAACAGTTGCTAAGCGAATCTTCCGAAAAAGAGCAGCGGCAAAAAATAGCCATGATGCTGCGCAATTCCAGGCGTTTACTCGGTTTAATCAACCAATTACTCGACCTCTCCCGTTTTGAGAGCGGCAAGATGAAATTGGCGGCCTCCCGGCAGGACATGGTCCCTTTCTTGAGGGGAATCGTGGAATCCTTCGATTCCCTGGCCGCTCAGAATGAATTGGCGCTGCGATTCCACAGTGAAGCGGAGGAAATTTTCCTCTATTACGATAATGAAAAGCTGGAAAATGTTATGTGCAACCTTTTGGTCAATGCAATAAAGTTTACCCCACCCGGTGGAGAAATTAGCGTCACCCTGAAACAAAAACATGACCCGGCGCCCGGTTTTTTGCAGATCGCGGTATCCGATACGGGCATAGGTATCGCCTCCGAACAACTGCAGCATATATTCGACCGTTTTTACCAGGCCGAAGGCCTCAGGGAGTACGCCTACAAAGGTTCCGGCATCGGCCTGGCCCTGACAAAAGAGTTGGTCGCCCTGCACCACGGCGAGATCGAGGCGCACAGTGAAGAGGGCAAGGGCAGCGAATTTATTATCCGTCTTCCTCTCGGCGACACGCATCTCAAGCCCGGCGAAATTTCCGCTCATAGGGAAGCAAAAACCGGCCGCAAAAAAGAGCGGGAAATCCTACAATTTGCCGCCCTGGAGGCCGAGGATGAGGAACCGGAAGCAACCACCTCCCCGGCAATTCCAGGCAAAACCGGCAAGAACATTATCCTGGTAGTGGACGACAGCGCCGATGTGCGCAGCTACATCAGGGGGGCCATCGAACCCCTTTACCGCATGATCCGGGCGAAAGACGGTGAGCAAGGCATCCGCAAAGCCCGGGAAGTCATCCCCGACCTCATCATCAGCGATATCATGATGCCCGGCATCGATGGTTATGAATTGTGTAAGACACTAAAAAAGGACGTTATAACCAGCCATATCCCCATCATATTATTAACCGCCCGGGCGGATGAGGAAAACATCATAAAGGGGCTGGAAACCGGGGCCGACGATTATATCACCAAGCCCTTTAATACCAAAATACTACTTGCCCGCATCCGCAATCTTATCGACATCCGCGGCCAGTTACAGGAAAATTTGAAACGGGAGATGAGTCTGCAGCCCGTGAAAATATCGGTTTCCGATGTGGACAAAGAGTTCTTAAACGAGTTGCGCACAATAATAGAAGATAACCTGGCGGACCCGGACTTTAACGTGGACCAATTATGTAAAAAACTCTACATGAGCCACACCACCCTGTACCGGAAAATCCAGGCCTTAACCGGGGAAACGCCCACCGATTTTCTTCGTTCCTACCGGCTCAAGAAGGGAGCGGAATTATTAAAAAGCAATTTCGGCAGCGTACTGGAAGTAGCGCTGGAAGTGGGCTTTTCCAGCGCCAATTATTTTACCAAATGTTTTAAGAAAAAGTTCCACCAACTGCCCTCCGACTACCAGTCATCCCAGGCAGAGTAGCAGCAAACCCCCACCATTTAGCCTTTAG
>JAGLQA010000169.1 GCA_023137075.1 Candidatus Aminicenantota bacterium | reverse complement strand
AGGCGGAACCTGCCCGGCTGCAAAACGACATATGATTTCAGCCAATTCATTCACGAATATCATGGATACTTTGGCCCGTCCGTAATTCAATAGAAAGGGGTATTTTTTCGCGGCCTTTATGATACGGGGAATTACATGGATATCACCTTCCCCGTAAACAAAACGGGGACGAATAATAATCCCTTGAAATTTTCCGGCACGATGGTGGGTTAGGATTATTTCTTCCGCTTCCGCTTTAGACCGGGAAAAGGGTGTGTCGGGGTTTTTCGGTGTTTCTTCATCGGCATTTTGATATTTATGGTGACCATATACGCCTACGGAACTGAGGTAAATAAATTTTTTACATTTCGCGGATACCGCCGCCTCGCATAAATTGGCTGTTCCATCCAGGTTTACTTTTTTGAACCCGGTTCCGTCAAAGTCGATATTTTTGCTCGCCAGGTGAATGATTGTTTTAACCCCTGCCGCGGCTGCAGCAATCGCTTTTTTATCGGACAGGTCGCCTGTTACAATGGAAAAACCGGCACCCTCGTCTATTTTTTTTAGTTCCGATTCAAGTATAAATAAACGAATATCCTTCGTTTTTACTTTTTTAGATATTAACCTGGCCACATGCCGGCCGACAAAACCTGTTGCTCCGGTTATTAAAATCATTTTTTATTCAACCTCCAGGTATTGCTGATGTAAATTTTCGATCTTTTCATAGAATTTCCGGGTTAATTCTTCGGGACTACCGGATGGATTTATAATGTCCCCCACGATGAGTCTCTTTTTACCCTTATGTCCAATGGTCGTGCCATACATGTAACATGGAATTACCGGAACCCGGTTTGCGATTGCCACCTCTGCTGCCCAGGATTTGAATTCCGTTAATCCCTCCGGATTCCGGCCCATTTCAGGATAGACTAGAATGACTTCTCCGGCTTTTAATAATGTCCCACAATCTTCGAGGAATTGCAGTCGGTCCTCAATTTTCAACACATTTGCTGTTCGGAATACGATGCGCCTGAGGAAGGTTTTAAAATACTTCGGCTTTGCCCCGCATATGGTAAATCTCGGTTTAATTGAACAGATAAAATAGACCGAATCAATAAATGCCGCATGGTTGGAAATGATGATACAGGGTTTGCGGTTCCGGGGCAGAGTCTTTTTCCCTTCTATGCGAAATCCCTTGCAGATGAACAACAGTGGTTTGATGAAAAATTTCAGGATGTTTCTAAGGGAAAGAAAAAAAGGATGGTTTATATTTTTAATCATGCAGGACGTTCTCTAAAAAATGTTTTGCGTTGTCATGAAGCAGCAGGGGTGCCATATCAAGCAGGTTGCCGGTTTTTAAATAATGTAAAAGTAATTTTAAATTAACCGGGTAAACGGCAGGTGGTGAATCATTCCCCCAGAATAGCTTTGTCCAGTCAACCGTGATATGATTATGAATGATTCGTCTTAACGCGCCGATTCCGGAACCGCTTATATCGCCCCATACATTTTCATGAGCGTTTACCATTTGCACGGCTTCTTCAACCCACATGGTCCCACCCATATGGCACAGTATAAATTGTAAATTCGGGAACTTCCGCGCCAGGATATCAAAAAATATAGGCCGGCCATATTTTGAATGCAAATAGACACCGCTGCTGCGCTCTTCATCCTTGTGACGAGCCGTTATAAAGCCGGTATGAATCATGGCTGCCATTTTAAGCTCTTCCATTCTTTTCCAGAAGCTGTCCCAGCGGGGGTTATCCGGTTGGTACCCTAAGCAGGGAAGTAATTTAATGATTTTAACTCCCTTTTCCCGGTATTGTTTAAGCCTTCTGCGCGCGGGGGGATACCTGGGGTCTAAAAAATGAGATACCCGGAATTTATCCCCATATTTTTGTTTTATTTCAAGGAGTTTGCGATTTCCCCATATAGAAGTAACTTTTGAGGGAACGGATTGGAGCAATACTTCTTTGATTCCGAATTTTTCCATCATTTGAAGCTGCAGCTCTAATATACCCTCTTCATCCGGAATAATCTGATGCATATCGATAATTGAGCTAACCGGCAAATCGGAAAGTAGTAAGGAATTTGCCGGGTAACCGCAGACCGGGCAGTCGTCACGATCATCTTGATATGCTTCCCGGCAATAAGTATATTGGCAAACTTTCATGTGTTGCTATTTACTTTTACGATTTTTTTTCCGGGGAACGAAAGCGTTCAACAATTTTCTTATCATACATTTGCCACATACCACCCATGTATGCAACTATCTCATCACTCTGGATAAAATATCCTTCATGCATCATTTTTAATAACTCACCCTTACGATATTTGATATTACTCACCCGGGAATAGGCAAAAAGCGGTTTATGCACTTCCACATATTTACTGAAACGAATGTTCAGTTCATTAAGAATAAACGCTTTATCATGAGTAACATCATAGTGAAGGTGAGCGATCGCAACGCCTACCTGACGACCCGCTTCAATAATCATCATGCCGGGAACATGGTCATATTCATGTTCAAAAAAATAGGGATGTTTGGTATCGATTACAATTTGGGTTAAAAAAGAATCGGTATCGTCGCTGTTGAGTTTTTCGACCCTGGAAAGAAAAACATTTTGTTCGTTTGTCTTATGGGCAATTTTTTTATCGATGCGCGTGATTTTATCAGGCGTATAACCTTTTGACCACTCTGCAATTTTTTTTAGAACTTCTTCACTTATAACCATGAGTCTATTCCTTTTTTATTGATTTTTTGTTAAAAAAAAAACTTTTAAACATATGGGTATTATATCGGAATAATCATAATATTGCAATAGATGA
>JAGLQA010000168.1 GCA_023137075.1 Candidatus Aminicenantota bacterium | reverse complement strand
AGAATGTTTTTTATAAAAAAAATAAAATTTTGGGTAATTTAGCTGAATTTAGCTGAATTTTGACGATTGGGAATTCTACTCGTGCGAAATTGATGATCTCACATCCGCAAATTCCCGGTCACTTTTTTTCACCGGTCCCGTATAATGCTTTCTTTGGAAGCGGGGTTTTGCCATTACCACCCAATCTAAAAAAAGGGCGAGAGCAAACCCACCTAGAAAATCCGCAATAACATGCTGTTTAACGTAAAGAACCGACAGTGCTGTTAGAAAAGCCAAAGGGAAAAACAACCACCCCACCGCGGTGGAGCGCCGAAACAAAATCGCGGAGCCTAAAAAGGCGGTAGAAACATGAAGACTGGGAAAACAGCATACAGGACGGTCTCCTCTATAAACCAGGGCTACCAGCTTTTTTACAAGGGAATCAACGGTGAAATCAGGCCGGGGAACATAAACCGGGAATAGAAAAAAAATCACGGTAGATATCCCGATAAGTAGGAAAAAAGCAATCGCAGCGCGCCGCAGCATAACTCTATCGTTGATAAGAAGGGCCGGCACAAGCATCAGGACATAAGAAAAACAAAAAAAGTAAATGAATTCGGGAACAAAGGGGGTCGTATAATCAAAAGCGATGCTCAGATCCCGGCAGATAGAGACAGGAATATTTTTATTGGCAAAACCATAGGCAAAGAAAAAAAAGCCGTAAACCAGGATTGCATACAGCAACCGTTCTAATAATGTCGGTGGCATGGTGATTCCAGCTTTAGGCATCAATTTTGATACCCCTTCTTTAAATTGTTTTCTTTTCTTCCCATGAATCGATTATAATATAAAAAATGTAGTAACGCAAAACACAAACCCTCTCTATTGAAATAAGTTTGCTTTTTTATTATAATTCTTTCTTATGATAGTACTTATGATAGTAAAAGGGGTTACAATTACTTTATTACTTGTTTGGTACATGGGATTTACGAGTGGAGAGTACGGTCACTGGCAATAAATGTAAATATTTGAGGAGTTAAATGAAGAAGAAAATATTTTTTTTCTTATCTTTTCTTTTCCTCGCCTTATTGCTGCCCGGTATAGACCGGGATAAGACCAAATTAGATCCAAATCTTTTCTCTCCCGACTATTCACAATCGAAAATAGTCAAAAATAAAAGATTCGGACGGGCGCTTCTTTTTACCACTGGATATTACTTGTTTAATTCGGTTAAATACTGGATAAAGTACTCTGATTGGGCTGAAGATTGGGATTATGAACTCAATTGGGAGGATCAGAGAGTCCGCTTCTTCACCCTGAAAGCACATACATTTGATTCCAATCCCTTTAACACAAACCTGTCTCATGTCTTCGGTTCCGAAATGAGATATCATTTTGCCAGGTATAACCGCCTGAACCGTACGGAATCCTTCCTCCTTTGTGTCTTTTTTTCACTCTGTTGGGAATATATTTCCGAATGGCGTGAAGTAATATCTGTTAATGATAATATCTACAGCACCATCGGAACAATTCCATTCGGGGAGCCTTTGTTCCAAATCAGCAGTTATTTTTACGGCAAAGGAGGTACTTTTAATAAAATCCTGGGGACAATTTTTAGCCCGGGTACTGCTATTAATTATTTGTTGGACAGGAAAAAGGAACGAAGGAGAGATGTAAACCAGGGGTTTTCGAATCCACTGATCGATGTATATTTCGGTTATAAACAGGTGTCTACCGGGGCTGAAAAGAACCGGTCCCCCGTACTCTTCCATATTGGCAGCGAAACAGTTTTTTATACTATACCCGGGTACGGGGCTCCCGGTACAATCAACCGGTTTTTCAAGAACACCCTGCTGAACGAAGTGCGCGCAGACGTCTCTTTCGGGTTAAATAGCCTGGAGGAGTACAGTCTCTCCACTAAAACGGTTTTATTCGGACGCTATATCCAGGACATTAAGCAAGGTTCAGCCGAAACTGTAAAAGGGTACAGCCTTCTTTTTGGTGGGGGTTCGGCTTTTGACCTTTTTAAAAAAAGGGCGATTGCTTACTATGATATAGGCAGCTATCACTATGACTTTAATTCAGGAGAAAGACCTTCCCAGCCCACTGAATTCACGGATAAACTTGCCATAATAAATATTATCGGTCCTAATGTCGAGTTTTCACTTTATGCGAACCGGTTTAAACTCAGGTTATCCGTCGATGCATATGCCGATTTTGCTTATGTGAATTCCCTGGCCTTGAACGAATATTCAGGCGCTCATGATCTTTTCGCACCGAGGCTGAAGACCTTACTTATCCATTATGGATATTATTGTGCCTTTGGATTCACCCTCTCTTCGAGAGTTAACCTGTTTTTTAGGAATTTTGAAATCAATGGAAAATTTAAATACCAATATTACGATTCTATCGAAGGTCTGGACCGGGTTCAAAAGAATGTAGAAGACGATTGTAATATAACCGATTCCAGGTTGATGTACAGGATCAGCCTGGGTTACACTATACCGAAAACGCCTATAAAGATAGTCTTTGCCTGGGAGGATATTAATAGAAGAGGATCATTAAAAGATATTACTCACCGTGAATCGGAAATCCGCTATTTCACCCAATTAGAATTTTCTTACCTGTTTTAAACGAAGGAGAGCTATGAAATCCTTGCTAATTCATTCCTACATTCTCCAATCATGTTCTTGCCCTTCAGAGTTATATCAATGTTCAAAATGACGAAATTCTGTGGCTGTGGGTACCACCCGGTTTTCATTAATACCTTTTTATGTGTGACGCTGCAGGTCTGCCAACTCTTTTTGCAGACGTTGGTATTCCGCCTCGCTGAAACGGTGCAGGGCGTATTGTTTTTGCTTTTCCGCTTCTAAACGCCTCTCTTTTCTCTCCTCGGAATTGAACTTCCTGCCGAACAGGGCGGAAATAACCCCGTTCGCAACCAACATGAACGCTCCTGTTAGATAGGTCCACTGTTCCATCTTTTCCCAACCGTACCGGAATATTAACACCACCCAGGTGGCGAAAACCAACGCATTTATGAGAACAAGCCACCACAAGGATTTTCGGGCCTTTTTTTCCGCTGCCTCGTCGCAGGCTTCTTTCAGCCTCTTTTCTTTATCTATGCGGTTCCTTAAATCCGCCATCTTTTTTGCGGCGGCGCGATAAATTTCGTCCTGTTTTTGCAGCTTTTTTTCATACTCTTTTGTTAATTCATGTTCTAACCGGGAACCATCCCGGGTGAACTTCGCGCCGCTGTCGCCCATTTCTTTTATTCGTTCTTCTTTGCGTGCCACGCTGTCTAAAAGTTCGACAACGGGAAAGGTGATACCGGTCTCCCCGTCTAAATAATCCGCCGCTCCCTTTGCCTCATAACCCAACAAAAACCGGTAAGACACGGTGCGGCGATATTCATCGGGGACCTTGTCTTCGCCGCCGTATTTTTCGCTGATATGGGCCGGGATGGGCAGGGTAATGAGTTCCTTGTAATCGAGATTTTCGAAACCTTCGTTTATCTCCCGGAAGGTGTGGCGAATAACGGTCAGGTGGTCGCGCCGCCGTTCCCCGCTGACGCGGATGTATATGGTTTTGTCTTCCTCGTCGGCCCTGACTGAGGCCGTGGTTTTAAAGTCCTTGTTTTGCAGCACTACCCCGGTGCGCCAGCGCAGTTCTCCCTTGATGTCGCGATGGGATTTCACGATAA
>JAGLQA010000167.1 GCA_023137075.1 Candidatus Aminicenantota bacterium | reverse complement strand
AATTTTATTTGATTATTAGGAAATTATTCATCCGTTGACTTTCTATATAATTTCCTTTAATATATTCTTTTAAAAAAAACGATTTTTTTAATAATTTTTACTATCTGGAAAAGAAAAAAATTGGGTGGTTAAGGAGGTAAAAATGGATGTTTTCGGAACGCGAATCTTTAAGAACAAAGAGCAGAAAGAACGGCACCAAAAGCGGATCGAGGAGATAAAGAGCTCAAAAGAACTTATTCCAACTCCTGTTGAAACAGCGTATGTCCCCAGTGGTGAAACTGAGCCGGGCGCAATCTCGAAGTTTTTCCTTGGCGGTTTAGGAGGGTCACTTCTTGGGGCTATTGTAGCTGTAATTGCCTTTTACCTTGCTGTCGGAGTGTTCAAAATCTTCGAAGAAGTGGGCAGGTGCTTGATATGGCTTTATTATCCGGCCGTATTGGTTTACTATTTTTCTCCTGTGCTTATTTCCATATTCGCCGGGATCATTACAGGCAATATGGGCAAGTGGTCACGAAGTCGTCGGCCTTCTCAGGCAGGTTGGATTGCATTTTTTTGGGGCTTAATCGCTGCTGGTGCTACTTTTTTCTATATTGAAGATTATATTATTGAGGCGGCTTTTGATCATTGGGAGGTCCGCGACTGCCTGTTCGGCGAGGCATTATCACCCGAATTGATGGAAGGTACTGCTGGCTGGATTGTCAAAGGATTGATTGTAGCCCTGGATTTAATTTTAGCACCGCTGCTTGCCGCCAGTGAGATAGGTATACAAAAATTTTGCGAACACTGTAAGAACTACTTAAGTGAATCTATAATTGCCAGGATTTCAATAGCCAATATTAGCGATTTAATCCTCGGCTCGTTAGTTGGTGATAAAGAGCTATTTGACAAGCTTGAATTGTTACCGGAAAAGGAAAAGTGGACAAATAAAGATGAGCGACTGGACCTTATACACGCCTCTTGTCCATGCGAAAATACCCATTTTATAGAAGTCATGTGTTATTGGGTTAAGAAGAAGGGAAAAAAGAAAGAGCAAGCATCTGAAGAAAATCGGTTGATCTATTCCGAAGAATTCACTGCCATGCAGATCAGTACATTGAAATCTCTTTTACCCAAGAGAACTTAGTTAGCTGCGCGCACACCTCCCCCCGCCAGGGGAAACCATTCCTTATTTGGGGGGGGGAATGGTTGTGTAAATTCTTTATTGTTAACAGTTTGTAGAAATATCGAGACGTTAGGAGGGTTGATCTTTGCAACGAACGAAACCCGCATTTTTTGTTTTTATATACGATCTTGTCTTTACTATTTTTGTTGCCTTTTTTTTATTCACGGCCGGTCTTGCACCAATGTTTAAGATATTGGGTTTTACTGCACAGGGCGAAATTTGCTACAATATCACGGCATTTATCTGTCACCAGATACCGGAACGGTGTTTCCAACTGTTAGATTTTCATTTTGGTATTTGCTCGAGATGTACCGGCATTTATCTTGGGATCATGCTAATCCGCATGTATTATCAAATTGACCGACAGGGCTTTTGCCGTTTTCGATATTCCTTCTTTTATCTATTCACAAAACCATTCATTTATATATTGTTAATATCGCTGATGATCGTGGAATGGCAATTGAGTCATGACGGTATCATCCAGGGTTCTCTCTGGACTAGATTCTTTTCAGGTGTGGCTTTTGGAATCGGTTGGCTAGGCGGACCTCATTTACTCATCTGTCGAGCCATGCGACGATTTGCAGAAAAGTTGTTGGTTCAAAGGGGTGTATTAAGAAATTTAAGAATACTAAAGAGTAAAGATAAATAAAGTTCATTACCCCCCATGAGAGCATGGACAACGACAAGGGGACAGGCGAAAAATCGATTCATGGATTACAAAGCCCTTTGTTTGATCGAACAGGGAAGGGGGCGGTGCGAGG
>JAGLQA010000166.1 GCA_023137075.1 Candidatus Aminicenantota bacterium | reverse complement strand
TTGTATTTCTAAATACTCCGTTAATTAAAGGGATAGGTGTGTTAAGAAATGGATTATAATGGGAAAAATGACGGATAAAATCAAAAAATAGGGGAGTAATCTCATAAAATTTTGAAGGGGAAATATAAAGTTTGGAATTTAAGATGAAGCCGCTCTCAAAAATTCATTTTGAATATAATTCACCTGTCCCTTTATTATTGCGGGGTTAGAATTGCCCGTAGATAAACATCTTTTGTTCGTAAATACCAAACAGCAGGATTGCAAAAATAATGAGATAGTAGATCGCCCAGCGCTGCCACGCCGGCCGGCCTCTGAGCAAGTGATAAACCGGGATGTTTTTTTTCTCAAGGATATATTCGACCATCATCAGGAAGACAAGGGCAATCAGGGCAGCGATAAAATCCACCTGCGAGATGCCTAAAAGCAACGACTCCCCCCCCGCTTGCCGGTATTGCATAACCGGGGTAGAACAAAGCCTGACAATCAGAGTTAAAGCGTCTGCCATACTATTGGCCCTGAACAAGAGCCAGGAAAAGGAAACCAATAGAAACGTTACCGCTATTTTAATCCCTTTATGAAGTCTCGGTAATTTTTTAAGACCTGATATGCGAACCATCCTTATACGGACTCTCTTCGTAACAAAAGCAAAGGCCAGGAAAAAACCGTGAACCAGGCCCCAGGCCACAAAGGTCCAGTTTGCGCCGTGCCATAATCCGCAGAGCAGCATGGTGCAGAGCACACTGCCCACATAAGCCCATTTGTCAGCCCGCTTAACAGCAACTTTGCTTTGATCGATCTTTCGCATCAAAGCATAGGATATGGGCAGGAAAAGGTAATCTCGCAGCCAGGTAGAGAGTGAGATGTGCCACCGTTTCCAGAAACCGGAGATAGATTCCGCTAAATAAGGCTGCTTGAAATTGTCCGTAAGCTTGAAACCGAGCACCCTGCCTATTCCGATGGCAATATCCGAATAACCGGAAAAATCACAGTAAATTTGAAAGCTGAAAAACAGGGTTGCCAGGGCGATAACCACTCCCCTGTGCTGCAGCGGTTGATCGTAAACCGCATGTACCAATAAACCGAGACGGTCGGCTATCACGAGTTTCTTGAAACAGCCCCACAAAATTAACTGCAGACCCTCCGATATACGGGTAAAATCGACCGAGATATTTTTAATAAATTGAGGTAAGAGAGCGGCGGCGCGGTCGATAGGCCCGGCTACTATCTCCGGGAAAAAAGAAACATACAGGGCCAGGTGGATAAAATTTCTCTCCGGCTCTATGTGCCCCCGGTAGACATCGGCAATATAGCTGATTTTTTTGAAGAGATAGTAGGAGATTCCTATGGGCAGGAGTATTTTAAGTGACGGGATAGGATAGGGGATGTTAAGTCCGGTAAAAAGAGAACGAATGGTATCGTTGAAGAAGTTATAATATCTAAAAAAAAGCAGCAGGCCGACACTCAATACGAGGCCGGTAAGAAGATATAACTTTTGTTTCCCTGTGCCGCGCTGCCGGCCGATTTTTATCGCGATGAAGTAATCGATGATTGTAGCTGCGAAGAGAAGAAGCAGGTATGCCGGCTGACTTATCCCATAAAAAAAATAACCGGATAGGAGCAAAAACAGGCAGCGGATGCTGCGTGGAAGTATATAACTCAAAACTACCACAAGAATAAAAAAAAGAATGAATTCTATTCCGAAAAACGACATTTAGGCAGCCCGGCATGGTGACCCGTTAAGAAGATCACGGTGGGTTTCACAAAGAGATACCAATTAACCGTTCCAGATATTCGGAGGCGGCGCATCGGCCGGTTTCGGTTTTTCTAATAAATCGCTTCCTTTCAAGGTTTTGGGTAAAAGTTGGCCCATCAGGTCCCACAACCCGATGGTAATCGCCCCGATAATACCGCCGAACAGGAGAATAAGTTTTATAAGGAGCGTAACCAGAATCATAAAACCGGCACCACTTAAAATCAAGACAATCAAAAGGGAGACCGGCAGCGCAACCGACGCATAGAAAACAAGTTTATGGGCATTTTCAGCAGTTTGTGCCGCATTGGGCCTGTCTCCTAAGTTCAGGGCAGCGATAAGAGATGCATACATGTATGCGAGGAAGATTACTACCATTGACAGCCCTAATAGGACTAATGAAGCGGCGATCTTACCGGCTTTAAACATATCAAAAAGGGCAAAAAACAGAGGTTTGCTGCCCTTCCCTATCGGAAGTAAAACAAGCATAAGGAATAGGATACCGGAAATACCGCCAAGCATACGCCCGGCAATATGATCGGTGGTAGAAACCAGGCGTGAACCTACATAAACACCTATTAAAGCTAACATTATCAAAAGCATAAAGGATGAATTGGAATTGTACCTGCTTAAGCTGGCTCTCATCAGGTCATTCGTGTTGGCAAAACTCATAAGCACCGGGAGCAGTCCGGCACTTAAGATAACTACAGGCCTGACTACAGTTTCTACGTTCCGGCCTACGTAGAGAATCACAAGTCCGGCAATCAAGGGAAAAAGTAAACCGATGGTATCCAATATATTACCTTTTCCTAAGCCTGTGATGTTGATGAAAACCGGTTTGCTGGTTCCGAAACCCTGCACCCATATGGGGAAGAAAAACCCGATTAGCAGGAAATATCCGACCAGGCGAATCGACTTGTCTCTTTTTTCTTCATCCGGAAGTCCTGTTGCTGCCATATGAAACCTCCTATATATTTATTATAACATAGACATTATAATATTTGCAAAATAATTTACGCATTCATAAAAAAATCATCAAGTTAGAAAAAATTGCAAAACAATTTGTGTCCTCGAAGGCCTTTATTCTATCATGATTTTATGTTAAAATATCAGGTTCCGGTAAAAAATAATTGCTGAGGTGTTTCTGGTGGACTCGTTTTGGCGAAAAAAAATTTTGTTTTTCTCCTTATTTTTTTTCTCTTTGTTGGCGCGTTTTTCCACGGCCCAATACTGGCTGACGCATCATTACACGGAGATCAACGGCTTACCAACTTCCTTTGTCAATGACATTATTCAGGATCATTTAGGTCGGATGTGGATGGCTACGCGTTCGGGAATTTCGTGCTGCGACGGAGTTTCCTGGGATCACCATAACGAATCAACGGGGCTTCCCTTTCTCTCTATTTCCAGGATTCGAGCCGACAGCCAGGGACGAATATGGGCTTTACCCGACATGAAACTGGCCGCGGGGTTACCAATCCTTTTCCTCGAGGACAATTCCTGGCAGCAAACCGGGGATTTGAAAGACACCTTCCCGGGAATAAACAAAATCACCTCCTTTCAATTGTTTGAACATACGGGCAAAATAGCTGTCCTGGTCGGTACCGATAACATCGGTGTGCTTTGGTGGGAAAAGGGAAAATGGAAAAAATTGAGCGTAAAGGACGGTTTATTAAGCGACAGCGTGAATGGAATAGCTATACTGAATGAGAAATGTTATGTTGCGACGGATATGGGATTATCGGTCATAAACAAAGACAGAAAGATCGATAACCGGTTAAATGACTTCATAAATTTTCCGGTATCCAGGCGACCGGTTCATAAACGGGAGATCAAAGGGATATGCGTTGAGGAGAGCGGAGAAAATCCCGGCATTTGGTTTTTCGGACAGGGTTTCCTGGGCTACTTTTCCGAAGATAGTAAAAAACCGGTTTATTTCGATACGGGAATAGGCTTTGGCCAAAAAGAAGAACTGGTTAAGCTGCTGCCCGATTACCGCAGCGGCATATATGTCGGCAATATTTACGAGCTTTTTTATTTTAATCGCAAAACAGAAGAAACACAACGTCTCAGTGTGTCCAACGGTCTGTTAGGCGTGGGTGTCAACACCATGCTGAATGACTTCGAAAAAAACATATGGCTGGCCTGCGACCGTGGTGTGGCCAAGATAGCAAGCCGGCGTTTCGACAGTTTAACCATGGTGCACGGACTGCTGGAAGATGAAGTAACGGCAGTTTTGGAGTATGAACCCGGAAAATTCGTACTGGGACATAATAACGGGCTTACATTTTATGACGGCAGCCGATTCCGGAAGCTCCCTTTCTTCCCGGATAACGATGCTCGTCCGCGGTTGTGCCGGGTACTGGAAATTAAAGCTGATTTAAGACAAAACATCTGGGTGGCATCTTCCCACATGGGACTGGCAAAAATCGATCGCAACATGAATATCAGGTGGTACAACAGTAAACAGGGTTTGCCGGATAAAATCAGCAGCTTGTGGATAGACGGCAAAAACAACGTATGGATGGGAACACCGGAGGGGATTTTTTGTCTGCAGCCAGACGGACGTATTTCTAAAAAGACAGGGGGATTTCCCGAATCCAGTTTCAGGAAAATTTTCGGAGAAAAGGGGAAATTGCGTTACCTGGCCACCCATTCATCCGGTCTCTATGTATATACTGAACAGGGCCGCTGGGAAAATTACCGGTCAGGAGGGGCTGAAAGGGAGAACAGTGTTTATGCAGTTAAAAAGGACAGTGGCGGGCGATTATTGGTCGGCACCGCGGCCGGTCTATATATGCTGAGTCAGGGGGCTTTAACGAAATTTAAGGTGCGGGATTTCAAAATCAACCGACCGGTCTATTTTATCGTTGAAGATAATAAAAAACGGCTCTGGTTCGGTACGGATAATGGGGTGATTCGCTGGGACGGCACCCGGGATATCCGGTATTCCATACCCGAAGGACTGGTGGGCCAGGAAACCAACCGGGCTGCCGGAATTATAGACAGCAGTGGCAAAATATGGATCGGCACCAACCGGGGCGTTTCAATTTACCATGAAGCCCTCGACAACTACAATACCTGGAACCCACCACCAAAGGTTCGTTTATTAGAATTGGAGGCAAATAACCGGAAATTTTCCCTGGGTCAACCGATAAAATTAAGTTATAAAACACGGCGACTTGTTTTTGCCTTCAGGGGCATCTCCTTTTTAGACGAAAAGGCCATCCGTTTCAAACACAAATTAGAAGGTTTTGACAAGCAATGGTCAAAGGAACAATACCATTATTACCAGTTGGTTGAATACACAACCCCCCGGCCCGGCACGTACCGGTTCCTTATAAAAGCAAAAAACGCGATGGGAGTCTGGAGTGATATCGTTTCCTCGTCTGAAATCATCATCCTGGAACCCTATTATAATAAATGGTGGTTTTACCTTTTAATGCTCTTTTGTTCCGGATTGGTATTCTACGGCTTTTTTCACTTTATTACGACCCGGCGCAGCGCTGCCATGCTGGAAAAATTGGTGGAAGAACGGACCGGCCAGTTGCAGGCTACTGAAAAACGGTATAGGGATCTTTTCGAGGGTTCATTGGATATGGTATTTATCTCAACTAAAGACGGAAAATTCTTAGACATCAACCCGATAGGCGTGGATTTACTGGGTTATCCGTCAAAAGAAGAGATTATGGCCGTCGATATCTCGAAGGATATTTATTATTCCCCGGAAAATCGGGCCATATTTTTAAAGGAAATCGGAAAAAAGGGATTTGTAAAAGATTACGAATTGATTCTAAAAAAAAAAGAGGGAGAAAAAATTACCGTTTTACTGACCGCTTCGGTCGTTGCCGACAAAAAAGGCGATATCGGTGCGATTAGCGGCATTATCCGGGATATCACGGAGAAAAAAAAGCTGCAGCAGCAATTGGAGCAGTCGCAGAAAATGGAAGCCATCGGTACATTGGCTGGAGGGATTGCCCATGATTTCAACAACATTCTGGGGGTGATTAGCGGCTACCTTGATCTAACCATCGATGAGTTGGAGAAAGACACCACGGTTCGGCAAAACATAGAACAGGTAATCGCCTCCACCAACCGGGCGAAAGACCTGGTAAAACAGATCCTGGCTTTCAGCCGCCAGGACTCCAGGGAACTGAAGCCGTTGAGAATCGGCATTATCATAAGGGAGGCACTTAAATTATTACGGTCCACCCTCCCCGCCACCATCGAGATTCGCCAGGGTATCGAACCGGATTCCGATATTGTTTTGGCCGAACCCACACAAATCCACCAGGTGATAATGAATCTCTGTACCAACGCGGCTTTTGCCATGCGAGAAACGGGCGGCATCCTGGACGTCAGTCTGCGTGAAGTTCAATTGGATGAAGAATCGGCGGCGGCTTATAATCACATAAAACCCGGCCGGTATTTCCGGTTAAGTGTCGGCGATACGGGCCACGGTATTGAGCCGGCTCTTCTTAAACGCATCTTTGATCCCTACTTTACCACAAAAAAACCGGGTGAAGGCACCGGGATGGGGCTGGCGGTTATTCACGGTATTGTTAAGAGTCTGAGCGGTGAAATTACGGTTTACAGCGAACCCGGGCAGGGCGCCACATTTCACGTGCTTCTGCCCACTGCCGAAGAGACAGCAGAGGAGGCGATTGAACAGGAAACGGGGGAACAGGGGGAAGACGCCCTCTCAGGGAAAGGCGAACGAATACTACTGGTGGATGACGAACCTTTATTGGTGGTTGTGGGGCAGCGGTTATTGGAGTTGTTGAATTACCGGGTAACTACCGCCACAAACGGTATCGAGGCGTTGGAAATCTTCAAATCCAGGGCGGATCAATTCGACCTGGTTATTACGGATTACACCATGCCGAAGATGACCGGGCTGCAGTTGTCGAAAGGGTTGAAAAAAATTCGCCCCGGTATTCCCATTATCCTTTGCACCGGATTTAGTGAAACGGTCACAGCCGATCATATCAAGGGCCTGGGTATCCAAAAGCTCCTGATTAAGCCCATAGATCGAAAGGGTATGGCGCAGGCCATCCGGGAAGCCCTCAAAAAAGACGCCCCGGGGAAATCCCGTTGAAATTTTGGTAAGTTTTATTTTAACTTACCTGCATGCAACTCCCAGGTTTCTTCTTCCTCCTTATTTTAAGAATCCCGGAGGGTCAACAAATTACCTGTCCCCCTCCCCTTAATGCGGTCAGTAATGGTAACGGCATTGCAAAAAATCAATACGAGCACTGCTTACTATATAGACGATACGGTGTTCCTGGGTCAAACGACGGGACCAGGCCCCGGCAAGATTGGATTTGAGCGGCTCCGGTTTTCCAATCCCCTGGAAAGGATCCCTCATAACCGATTCGATTAATTCAAATACCCGCAGCGCAATCTTCCGGTTTGTTTTCACCCAATACCGCAGGTCTTCCCGGAATTCCGGTTGAAAAACAGCTTCTTTCAGGTGATTTTTTTGAAGGGTACTTTTTCCTCTTTTTTTACTCAAATCCAACCTCTTTTCGCAATTGGTTCACTGATTGCGGTTCCCCTTTTTTTGTCATGGCTCGCTCATAAGCAGCTAACAACCGTTCGGCATTTTTCGGTGAACGTAATAAATGGCTTGTTTCAAGTAGCCCTTTCAATTCGGAAGCTGAAATAAGAGCCACATCCTCGGCGCCTCTTCTTTTAATTATCACCACTTCAAGGTTGTTGGTAACCTCGTCCCACAGCCTGGCAAATTCTGCCCTGGCATTCGTATATGTCGTCTGTATCGGCATCGTTACCTCCGTTTATTGCAAAACTCTGTACAGTTATATTGTACATGTTTGCTCCCCTTTCGTCAAGCGAAAAATTTTAGGAGTAAATACCCTATTTTGATCGCCTTTGGCGGCCCAGTCAAAAATCAGGGGGCCTGATCTTGAATTATAGTGTTTTTTACGGAAAAAGGAAGATTACCTAATGATTAAATCTTGCCATTTTCCGGCAAAATATTTTTAAGGGAATTTAGGGGACAGTCAAATTTTTTATTCCCCTCAGTGCTAAAGATTTGAGTAACAAAATTTAGTAATGTTAAATTTCATTCATTGGGGAGTATGTACAGAAATGCAATTGAAGCAGCTAAGAAAAAGTAAGAATCCAAAATTCACAACTCCGTCCCTAACTTGCTCCTTATTGCCCTTCACATTTTTGGCCGAAAAATCCTGAATCCTGATTTTTTTCCCATGATTCTCTCATAGAAGGTTGATGATTCTTTGCTGCTAATTCTATTATTTTTTCAAGGTGTTTAACAATCGGTCTAATTTCTTTACGATCTTGTCCAACATCTTTCTCGGGATTAACGATAATGAAACCACATAATATTTCTAAAAGCTTTTTCTTTTTTAGTTTAATCCCGGATTTCTCTTTATATAGCGCACTCAAAACATCAGATTCCTTTGCATTTAATTCATTTTCACAATCTTCAATCTCAGATACTTGAAACACATACCTGCCTCTACAACATTTTGTCATTGCCTTAGCAATCTCATCATGCGTAAAATTAGAGAATTCAATGGTCTTTTTGCACCATAGGTTAATATACTCTCTCTTTGTTAAAAAACGGCTCGTTAAAAATATAGATTTCGCCTTGATAAGATTTTTTTTGACAACACTTGCATTTTTTTCATCATCCGAAATGATATAAACAAACGTTTGATTATAATGATGATAATCAATGAATTTTTCTAAAGCACCATACTTATCTATGGCTTCCTTTCCAGTAAAGTTATCAATTCCATTAATAGAATAAATTTCAATGCCAAGCTTTGGGAAAGAGCATCTGAAAAGTTTTTCTGATAACTTTGGAAATTGCTCTAATTCGCCCTGTCCTTCGACAATAAGAATCAATTTTGGTTTAGGATTCAGATCATATTGATTGACAAGATATTTAAGATACTCTAACTCATTCTTGATTACATCGTTACCATAAATCTTGGCTTTCCGCGGCCCCATACTTTCGTCCGGGGGATAAAGATCATCACCGGTTATTGCTTTATAGAATAACCTAAGCATATGCTCCATTGAATAAATTGTTTGGGCAATTAATGCTTTATCCTTTAACTTATTTTTCTTGTTTACAGACACAAATCTTATTAGATCATACCAGTTAGCCAAGGGGTCAGAATTTTTAGCATCAAAGGATAGGATTCCATGGATTTTTTTTATCTCCTTGATTGGGATGTTCATATCTTTAAAAATTTTTTTTACATCCCATTTTCGACAGCATTCGACCCAATCCATATGTGAGTTTGAGTTAAAGCTATGCCCCGGGACACGGATTGTCCTGCGATTTGTTTGAGTTTCCGGATTATATCTGTTAGATATTATCTGGCATATTAATGGAGCAATTCTTAATTCTATTCTTTTTTTGAAATTTTCTATAGATGATTCCAGGAATTTTTTTGTTTTGTTGAAATTTTTTTCATTATAATAATCAATCCACTCTGCTCGAAGTTCAACTTTAGTTGAGTGAATAAGGATATATAACGAATAACATTGAAATATCGAATAAAAACTTTCTATATTTTTCTCTCCATCTTCATCATAGAATGTTTTCCAATCTTGAAAATCACGTGATGCTGGGTGCCATAGGTGGCCGTCCTTCAACCAGTTTATCGCGTATTCTTTTTTAAATCTGAAATATGTTCCCCTAATATCCCGGTAATAAACTCTCGCAATCGGATAAAACAATTTTATCTTTTCAAATTGCTCCAATTGTTCCTTTTTCAAATCTATGTCCCTCTCTTTGCAATAATTAATGAATTGTTTAGCAGTAAGAAGTGGGCAGGAAGCTAATAATTCGTTATCAATTAAATATTCTAAGTATAGACTGTTATTTTTCAAAATATTATCCATTTTTCCCAATTAATTGATTTTTACTCACCCAACGGTATTGATGAAATAGAATCATGACAATCAACATTATACTCTCTCATGAAATCGAAACATGGAATATCTACTCAAAACATACATATACTAATATGTAGTAAATGCGACAATATTTCAACTATAATCGACTTTATAAAAAACATGCTATCAGTTTAAAAATTTTGTGTTATTTCCAATATGGAAAATAAATTGATCGGCGTCCTGATCGGGACGTAAGCGGTTGCTCCTTCGGAGACCCAGCCGGGGGGACTCTTCATACGGGCAACACTCACAGCTTCCGTATTGCTGTTCACCCGGCCGATAAATTCTTCGATGACTTTCGGCTTATTTCCGTCAGCTTTAATAATAGTAGGGGGTTTTATTTTGACAGGCATATAACCTCCGAAAGGAGTTCCCACTCCTCATTTTTATTATTTTTTAAATAATAGAATTTAGTATTTCTGCTTATCCGGGGGGATATGGGGGCCGGTTGTTTTTAATCTAATTCGAATAGGTTACTCTTGTTTTAATTTTACTGTCGGGTGGGTGATAAAATACTGCAGTTTGAAAAAGAGATAGTAGAAAATGGGCAGGACGAACAGGATAAAAAAAGCCGAGGTGGTTAAACCGCCAACAGTGCACAACGCCAGGTTGGACCAGATGTCGGCCGACGAACTGGACGCGTCCTTCAGAATGATTAGCGGGAGCATGCCCAAAACCGTGGTGGCGGTGGTCATAAAAATAGGCCTGATCCGCTCCTTGGTGCCGATGACAATAGCATGGATAATCTCTTTGGATTTTCGGGCGTGACGGTTGATATTATCGATCAACAGGATGGCATTATTCACCACCACACCGGAAAGTATGATAATGCCGATATAGGAGGTGGAATCAAAGTTTTCATCCATGACCACAAAGGCGATAAAGACCCCGATCAGGGCCAGAGGAATGGCCAGCATAATCAGGATGGGCTGGAAAAAATTTTCATATAGGATGCCTAAGATCAGGTATATAAGAAAAAGAGAGAGCCCGATAGCCGTCCATAACTGGTGCTCTTCTTCCTCGGTCATGAGCCAGCGCTGCTCCTCCTCGCTTTTAGAAAAGCCCACCGGCAGGGTGAGATTTTTAAATACGGTTTTGTGGTGGCGATCCCCCGCCTTGGCGGAGCCAAGGTAATCCCACATAACCATGGCAAAATACTCCTGCTCTTCCCGGGTAATACCGCCTTTTTGGGTGGTGAGATCTATGGTGACCACATCCCTTATCCGGAAGGGGACGCCCTCGGGCAACTGCTGGTTCATGTCTAAAATTTCATATAATTCAAGTTCATCCACATCCGACGCTTTTATCTCGATCGAAAGTTCCTTATCGTCGAACTTTAACTTCTGAACGTTGGCGCTCTCTCGCAAAACCGTATAGATGATGCCCAGCAGGTAACCGGGCTGCAGCCCATAGGCATTTAGTTTAGACCTGTCCAATTTTAAGGAGTAATACTTTTGTTTCCCTCCCCACCAGGATTGCTTATCGGTCTGCACATCCACCACTTTTATCCTGCGGTGGTTCAGCAGGTCTTTTTTTAGTTTGTATGCGATTTCCAATAGTTTTTCAAAGTTATACCCTTTGATCTGCACCTGGTAAGGGGTATAGGTGCCGGTATCCGGGTTGTAATAATAGGGCTCCTGGCTGAAGCCTGAAACATATACACCGATGCCGGCCAGGTTGGTGGCCAGGCCGATCATCTCCTGTTCCAACTGGATGGGTAAGGCGGAGGCCTCAATCTCATCGGGGTAGCTAATGATCATCCGGGCACGGTTGCCCATTATCCAGGTGTTAATCTCTTTATCGAAGGGTTTCGATTTCGCTAAGAATTCAAAATCGAGGATCGCCTTGCGTACATCTTTAAACTCCGCCCCGGAGGGGAAAGTGAGTGAAACAATAGAATAATCCCTGGACCTCCAGCCGAAAAAACTGCCGAAGGAGACCTCTTCTTTAAAGGTATTAAAGGAGATGAGCAAAATGAGTATAATCGGGACAATGACGCACAAAGGGTGTTTTAAGATAAAGGGATAAAAACTGCCCTTTTTAAAAAGGACATCTTTTTGTTTTACCTTTATCCTGATCCGCGAACTGAGAGATGGGATCAACACAAAAGAGACCACGATGGACGAAAGTAGAGATATAGCGATAATGTAAGCCAGGGGCAGGTAATATACTCGCAGCCGGTCTTTAAACAACAGGGCAAAGGAGAAGAACACGATAATGGTGGTCAGGGTCGAGGATAAAACCGGCAGGATAACGGCTTTAGCCCCTTCGATGGCGGATTTCACCAGGTCGAGCCCTTTTTCCCGGTGCCTCAGGATACTGTCGAAAACCACCACCGCGTTGTCCACGAACAAACCGAAACCCAGGGTCAGGCCGGATAGAGTAAGTAAGTTCAGCGGGATTTTAAATATATAAATCATGGTAAAGGTGGTAAACACGGAAAAGAAAACGGAGGAGAAAATGAGCAGGGATGCTTTAATATCTCTCACGATAACGATCAATATAACAAAAATGATGATTAAGATGAGCAGGGCAATTTTGGCTAATCGCAGCAGATTATCTCTTAACTCTTTACTTTCATCATATTGAATGGTGAATTCCACTTTGCCGTTCAACCGGTTGACTAAGTGGCGCAGTTTCTCTTTTACTCTCTTAGATAATTCCATGGAACTGAAGTTCGCTTCCTTATACAACTCGAAACCGATATCCACCATGCCGTTAAAACGGTGTTCAACACGCTGCTCCTCGTATCCTAAATAGACATCGGCCACTTCTTTCAAGCGAATCTTTTTTTCCCCCGTTTTTCTCAGCACGATTTCTTGGAGAGCCAGTATCTCTTTCGGGGATTCGGACAGGGAAAGGGTGATTTCCCCGGCGCTTTTCGTCATGGTGACCGATTTTTTAGTATAATAATAATCATTAATACGGCGGCGGATCAGGTCGAGGTCCACACTATACCGTTTCAACTTTTCCATATTGGTCTGGATCTTGATCTCAGGATCGATCCCGCCTTGCACCTCGATTCCCTCGATGCCGCGGATCGATTTCAGGTAAGGCAATATATCTTTATCCACGATTTTTTTCAGGGCAAAAACCGAGAGATGTTCACCGTGCACACCGAACCTGAGGGCGGGTTTCGATTGAAATTCATCGGGAACATACGGGTCAATCCGGGGCCGGGACACCTGTTCGGGCAGGCTGTCGTGTAGACGGTTTAACCTTTCGCTGAGCACAACGGTGGCAAACTTCATCTTCGTATCCCGGGTGAATTCCACTTTCAGATTTCCGGAACCCTGCCGTGCATAACTGTTGATCTTGGCCACTCCCTGGACTTCAATGATTTCCCCTTCAGCGGGAATCAGCACCTTCTGCAGCAGGACATCCGGCGAGATGCCGTACCATGAGTAAGTGACCGTTAGCGAGGGTAAACCTTCTTCGGCGTCGGGTACCAATTCGATTGGTGTGTTTCTCAATGAATAAATCCCCAATAAGATGACAATAACAAAAAATATGGAGGCCAGGACCGGTCTTTCAATGATCGCTTTCATCATCGTCCAACTCCTCAAGCCATGCTGCTCTTTGCTTTTCTTTTTTCTCTCATATTTTCCAGGAGTTCATAGCAGACGGGGATGAATATAAGAGTCAGGAAGGTCGTAAAAAACAACCCACCGATAATAACCAATGCCAGCGGCCGCTGCAATTCCGAACCGGTCTGGGTCATCAATGCCATGGGAACGAGGCCGAATATGGTGGTGAAGGTGGTCATCAGGATGGGCCGCAGCCTGACCTTAGATGCCGTCATCACGGCTTCACGTATTCCCAGGCCTTGTTTCCGCAGTTGGTTGGAATACTCAACCTTTACAATGGCATCGTTAACACCGATGCCGATAAGAACCAGGATGCCGATTCCCGATATAATACTCAATGAATTCCCGGAAACCAGTAAAAACAGGAAGGCGCCGATCAATCCCATGGGCACGGTTAACATAATGATAAAGGGCTGGAAAAGATTTTCAAATTTAGCAGCCATAATCATATATACCAGGATAAGGGCCAGCCAGATCGCCTCGTTGAGTGAATCAAAGGCTTTTCGTCGCTCTTCCTCTTCCCCGGCAAAGATATACCGGGTATTGCGGGGCAATTCTAATTCCGCTATTATCGATTCCGCCCGGCTGATGAATCGTTCCAGGTTTTCCCCTTTGACATTACCGGAGATTAAAAAATACCGTTCCTGGGACTCCCTGGATATCTCTTTAATGGAGTCTATCTCCACGATTTCAACCATGTCGTTTAAGTAATAGGTGTTGTTGTTGATCGACACCGGCAGCGAAAGCAATCTTCTCATCTCCAATATGCCGGTAACCGGGACGCGGACAAAGATATCGAAACTCTTCTGCATCTTTTTCAGGGTTTCTGCCTTCTGGCCCCTTACGGCCTGGTTGATAAACTCCGCCACCTGTTCCTTGGTAATATTCAGGGAGTCCAATAAATCCTGTTTAAAGGAAACGGCAAAAATAGGTTTGCCTTCGGAGGTGGTGGCTTTGAGATCGACCAGGCCTTTCAGGTTTTCGATGCGGTTGATAATCGAGTTTACCGCTTCTTTTCCCGTTTCTATATCTTCGTAGAAGACCTTCACCTGAAAATTTTCCCCCTCTAAGGAAAGATATTGGGAGAGAGTATTTTTTTCAAGGAAGATAGAAAAATTTTGCAAACTTTGATATTCCCTTTCCCGGTTCAACAATTCCCGGGCCTGCTGCATGGCCGCGGCCCGTTTTTTCGGTGATTTGCATTTCACGATAAAGTGAATACTGTTCACCGACATCTCTTCACTGCGTCCGGCAACCTGTGAGACCGCGCCGGCTTCGGTAAATACGAACTCGACGTCTTCTACCGCCCGCAGGGTTTCTTCGATTCTCAAAGCGATGCGGTTGGTTTCATTGAAACCGAACTCCGGCATGGTGTTGGCGTTGATTTCAAATTTACTGCTGTCCGGGGTGGGTAGTAATTCTTTTTTTAGAAGGAGAAAAGTTCCGGTAATAAAAAGGATAATAAAAATGCTTAAGACCAGGGCAATAATCTTTTTATTCAATATTTTTTCCAGTATGTTGTGGTAAAAAGCGTCAAAGGTATTGTATAAACGATTGAATCCCCTGAACAACGGCTTAAAAAAGAAATTTAAAAATTTTCCCAGCAGTTTGAATAAGTATTTAAAAAACATCATGATCCCGGCGAGGATAAAAAACAAAACATTTCCAAGTACCTTGAGAGGAAGTAGGAAAATTAAATTTAAACCTTCTAAGGGATATTGAAACCACTTCTTATCTTTTCGTTTTTCGACTGCTTCGTAAAAACCGGTTTTAAAAGTGGCTTTAAACCCGGACAATGCCGGCAAAAGGGTAAGGGCAACTAATAAGGATGAAATTAATGAAAAAGAAACGGTCAACGCCTGGTCCTTGAATAATTTCCCGGTAATACCATAAAGATAAATAACCGGGAGAAAGATAGATATGGTGGTAAAGGTGGAAGCGGTGATTGCGCCGCTGACCTCTTTCGTCCCTTTAATGATCGATGTAAGCAGTTTTTCTTTGTCCTTGTGCCGGTGCCGGAAGATAGATTCCAGCACGATGATAGAGTTATCCACAAACATACCGACACCCAGGACCAGGCCGCCTAAGGACATGATATTGATGTTAACTTTAAAGAAAAACATCAACACAAAGGTGGATATAATCGAAATCGGAATAACCGTGGAGATTAGCAGCGGGTCCCGGAAATTCTGTAAAAAGAGCAGAAGTATGAAAATGGCCAATATTCCGCCTAAGAAGAGGGACGAACTCAGCGATTGAATCGACGATATGATCAAATCCGCTTCCCTGGCGATGACCATGTATTCCAGGTCTTTAATCTCCTTTGCCATCTGTTCGAGCGCTTGTTCGGCTTTTATGGTGGCATCCACCGTGTTGCCGCCGGACTCCCTGTAGGCCAATATGGAAATTACGGCCTTCGCATCGAACCGAATCTCACCCTGCTTCACCTTGTTTTTATAAAAAGCACGCCCGATATCCTTAATTAAGACATTCCGGCCTTCTATTCGTTTGACGACTATCTCTTCGATCTCTTCAGGTTCCCGGATTTCCGCTTCGATCTTCAGGGTGTAACGGTATTTGTCTTTCCGGACCATACCGCCACTGCGAAAAATATGATTGCTCTGAATGGCACGCGCGACTTCGGATAACGAGACGCCGATATTGTTTGCCATCTCCGGGTCTATCTCGACGGAAATCTCCTCTTCGAATCCCCCTCTTATCTCAACCTTTGATATCCCCTGCAATTGTTCCAACCGGGGTTTGATGATAAATTCCGCGGTATCCTTCAACTCCTTCAAATTCATCTTGTCACTCTTCAATACGGAGATGAGGATAGGAGAGGAGGATGGATCCCACTCTAATATAATGGGCGAATCGCAGTCATCGGGAAGGAGGCTTTCCGCTTCCGTTGCCTTCTCCTTGGTATGCAGCAGGGCAAAGTCCATATCGGTTCCCCAGTGAAATTCTAAGGTAACCAGGGAGTTGCCTTCCCTGGATACGGAGGTTATTTTTTTTACATTGGGGACAGAGGACAACGGGCCTTCCAATTGCCTGGTAATGAACTTTTCGATTTCTTCCGGGCCTGACCCGGGATACTGGGTGAAGACGGTAAGTTTCGGGTAACTCAGGTCAGGCAGCAAGTTAATGGAGAGTTTGGACAGCGATATATAACCCAGCAGGATAATTCCCACGAAAAACATGATGGTGCCGACCGGACGCTTGACTGAAAGATCGATTCCTCTCATTTTATTATTTTCACCCTCGATTGATGCGCCAGGGTCATATGCCCCTCTATAATAACCAGATCACCTTCCCGGACGCCGCTTATAATTTCCTGTTCTTCATCGTTTTTTTCACCCAATTCCACATATTCCCACATAGCAGTACCGGTGGTACCCTGTAAATCTTTGACGATAAACACCAAATAGCGGTTCTGCCTGGGTTGTATCGCGTCCAGGGGAACTTTGATGACATTTTTTTGCACCCGGTATTCGATATCCAATTCGGCACGCATACCTGGGTAAAACTTATTGTCCCGGTTATCTAATTTAACATATATCGGGATGATTTTTCTCTCGGCATCCACTTCCCGGCTGATCATCCGGATTTCGCCGTATTGATATTCTTCGGGATAGGCGTCAAATTTTACTCTCACCTTGATTCCCATCCTTAAGTTACGGATTTCCGATTCTAAGGCAAAACCTTTCAAATAGAGGGTGTCTAAGTTAACGACCCGGACCACTTGCTGGCCCGCTGTCACCTTTTCACCTTTGCTAACATAAATATCGGTCACCACGCCGGGGAAAGGACTGCGAATGGACGTCCTTTGCAAATTCAGTTCCGCTTCTTTCAAGGCGACAATATCCTGGGTAAGGTTTTCCCTGGCTTTTAAAACTTCTTCTCTCGATTCTCCTGAAAGGATGAGGGTTTGATCGTACTCGCCGCTGATTTTTTCAAACTCTTTTTTACTGATTTTACCCTTATCGAAATCGGAAACCGCTTTCTTGAACCGGGTTTTTGCCGCTTCCAGCTCCTTTCTTTGCCCCGGTGTTAATTCGGGATTCACATATACCTCGGTGGTCTCTTTAACTAAGTAATTCGACAGTGTTTTAAGTTTATTAGCTCTATTGCGTTCAACCTGGAGCTTCTGTTGATAATCGTCCAATTTCAAAAGGACCTGGCCTTTGCGAAGGGTTTGCCCGATTTGACAATTCAGCGTCTCAACGTTGCCGGGAACTTCAGCTTTGATATCCACCTTTTCCCAGACATCCGCCACACCCGATATGCTCTTTCTCAGGGGTAAATCACCCCTTTCACTCTTAATCACCTTTACCGGGATAAGGGACTCACGTGCTCCGCTATTTCTTGAATTATTTTTCTCGGCTGTAATGGTTTCGGTCTGCTCTTCCTTCGCTTTCTGGAAGAATAACTTGTATCCGCCGAAAATAAGAGCTGCTGCCACAATAACCAGGGCCAGGGCATTAATCACTTTCTTCATTATAAACTCCTCTCAAAGACGGTAAACTCATAAATCTAAACTAATCAATTTTATTTATAAAAATAACCGCATAAATTCATTAAATAAGTAGTACGCATAATTATTTAATTTTGTTTATGTTTTAACATTCATAAATATTCGTCCGCTTCGCTTCTGCCCTGATCGATAAGGCTGCGCCATTGTTCCTGTTTGTCGATATTCAGTACGGTATTACAAGTTCAAGCGTTTCTTTGCCTGGGCCATTAAATCTTTAAGCTCCTTTTCAATCCGCTTTCTTTCTTCTTCTAATTTTGCTCCTTCGTCACTGCTCTCCACCGTACCTCCGGCTTCCAATGCCGCAATCTTTTCCGCTAACTTTTCTTTCTTTTCGAGTTCGTAGTCGGGCGGGTATATATCATTACGTTCATAGGTTCTACGAATATGTCTCTCCTGTTTGCGTAACTCTAACTTCAAGCGGCGAATCTCCTGTTCATTCTTCTTAGCCGATGATACATTCTGCTGCTGCTGCTTATTATATGCTTCGATCTTTTTGTTGAAACCATATTTCTCATAAATCTCAAAACGTGCTTTAGTGAAAGCCGCCTTCCGGTTGGAACTATTTTGCTCCTGCTGATAGAGTAAGCTGGCTTCTAAATAATAGCGAACGGCAGAGTCGCATGATTTTTTATCCTTTTTCGCTTTTTTTGAATATATCTCAGCCATCCGTGAGGCATAACCGCCTTTTTTTTCTTTTTCATAAAGAGCTTGAAATTCTGTCAGGGCGGAGTTATAGTTTTTATTTTTGAAGAGAGCATTGGCGTACACTTTGTGAACCTCTAAATTTCCTTTATCAGCGGCTCCCAGGCTCTTATAAAAAGAGATGGCCTGGGCATATTCCTCGTTTGAATAGTGCCGTTTTATCTTCTGTTCAGGTGTCAGTTTTACCGGGGGCGGACCGGTCAGGCTCTTTTTTAATTTCCGCGCCTCTTGAAGCACATCTTTCAGGTCGTCCCGTCCCGAGGCAAAAGCGATCGCCTTATCGGTATATTTGAGGGCTTCGCTCTGGTTGAAATTCGCCTCTCCCTTAATGCCGTATGAATTGCCGAGAACCAGGTAGAGCCTTCCTTCTTCACCGCCTTGCCCCGGGGCGCCTATTTTGAGGGTTTCTTTTGCGTATTTAATGGCTCCCGAAAAGTTTTTGCTCTGAAAATTCTCGGTTGCCAGGGAATAATAGGCATAGCGGGTCCATTTCTGCCTGGTATTGGGAAATTTCTTGATGTAGTCCTTCAGGGCTTTAATCTTGGCAGCGCCCTGTTTGGTCGCTGCCGCGATGTAATCCTGGGTCCGTGCCAGTTCCCGGTCCTGGTTTTTCTGGGAAAAACCTAAAAAAGCAACCACTATAAAAAACAACATAAAAAAAGTCAGCTTCTTCATTTTTATACTCCTTTTTTGCAATTGTTGTAATGAAAGAGTTTTACATAAATTTGAAAATTTTTCAAGTCCCAAAATTACAAAATATGGATTTCCTGAATTTTTTTTATATTTTATACCATTACATGACGGTATTGACCGGCATATATTTTTCACCCAACGTCTGAAAGAGCGAAGTTAGCGTCGGAAAAAATAGAGATTCTCGGGGCGCTCGATTCTCCCTTTAATAGATTCATATTTTTTCTTATCCGTTCCCACCCAGATAATAAGTCCCGGCACTCCGGTTAAATTCAACATGGGAATATCGGTTATACTGTCTCCTGCCGCAACCAGGGGCGGTGTCGAACCGATGTTTTTCTCATAAAGTTCCGCCTTACCTTCGCCTATAGTTACGGGTGGCTCAAGTGTTTCTCCTAAGACAATTATATTCCCTTTTTTCGGATCCTGTTTTTTCCGCACCACCGGTTTTATACCGAAAACACGGGATTCGGGTAAGTTAAAAAATTCCCGGGCCACTAAGCGTACCGAATACTGGTTGGTGGCGGATATTACATAAATTTTATAACCGTAGGATTCAAGCAGCTTTAATAGTTTTTGCATCCCGGGATGGGGCAGTGGCACCGGCACTTCCGCATCTTCCGGCTTCAGTACGGCTAAACCGCAGTTCATCACGCGGCGTGTGGTTTCGATTAATGTATCCACGGGGATACCGGACATGGCCGTAACCACTCTTTCATAGGCTTCTCTCTTCCTTTTCGCCTTTATCAATTCCCGGTAAGCCCTCCAGGTAAAGGACATGGGCATCTTATCAAGCAGTAGTTGAGCAAACACAGCGTCACCGATATCACCGATCAGCAGGGTGTTATCAAGATCAAAAACAGCAATTTTCTCTCTTGTGAACTTTTCGAGTGCTTCGATTTTTGTTAGTAAAACTTTCGGTATCTCTGATTTTTTCAACTTTAGCGGCGTATGAATCAATAATAAATCGAGATGACAAATTTCCCCGAATTATCGTCGAATTTGAAATCGTTTATCCCTAAAAACAATTTACCCTCTATGGGTATTTGAATGGGAGCCTTGTCATTTCCCACATAAAAAGGACTGCCCTTTTCTCCAACTCTTGCGATTAAAGCCCCGGTCGGCTGGTGGGGCAGCGGTTTCTTTTTATTCCAGATGACATCCACTTCACCATTTTGGTAAACCAACATTTTATCGGCGATATAAATAGAACCGGAAACGGAAAAGAGGATATCCTGCCCTTCTTTTAGATTAATCCCCGTGTCTTTCCACGCTTCATTGCCTTCTAAAACAATCTTCTTAGACCGTTTTCCCCGGCGCAGTTTCTTGTATTTTTGCTCTATTTCGAAGGAGGATTCCAAACCTGCCTTTTGGGGAGCGTTAAACTCGATCTTCCATACCTTATAAATAGGGAAGCTCATCTTGCTGTGATACTTACCGAATTTATAGGCATTGAAAATGATAGTGCCATATTTGAAGGCAACCATTTTCCCTTCATAGACCTGCCGGTCGACAGTCACAAGGGTATCGCTTTTCACCTGGAACACAAGCAGCATTGTAAAAACTAAAAGCACTGTTACTTTTTTCATCATTTTATTTTAATTGAGTTTCAGGCATTAAGGCATATACCTTTATACACTATTTTTGTGAAATTTTCAATAAAAATTTGTTTTTTTCCGAAAACATTTAACCCTTCAGAAGGAGTCCCGATGGTTAAACGGTTTTGCACTTCACCCAGTTTTTGTAAAACGGCAAAAACCGCGGCACTACCCGTTGCGGAAGATTGGGTGGGACCTACTCCTCTTTCATAATAAAAAACACGGTAATTTGCGCCACTGCTGCCCGGTGAAAGATCCGGGGGCGACTTCAAGACAAACTCAACATTGGTTTTACGGGGAAATATGTTCGCATTCTCAAGCATTTTGCCGATAGAAATCATCTCTCTCCCGGATTTCTCCTTCTCCGGGATAACAACAATATGGGGATTACCAACGGATACGGGGTGAAACATAATACCCTGATGTTCATAACAAACCCGGTCTTCCTGTAAAAAGGGAAAAAAATCCTTTCGTGAAAAATCCGCTTCCCCGATTTCAATTTTCAAGCGGAATGTATTTTCCTTCCGCTCCACCAATTCATGGCGCCTGACGCCAACCTTTGTATGGAGTACCACCCGGTTTTCGAATTTGTCCAGGTAAAAAAGCAAGGCTGAAAGTCCGGCCATACCGTTGCCGGACAATTCCGCCTGGCTGCCATCCCGGTTGAATATTTCAAAATCCGCGCTTTCGCCATTTTCGCGAAGGTTATAAAAAACAACCCCGTCGGCGCCGGCGCCGGCAACCCTGTCACATATACGTTTAGCCAGGTTTCCTTTAGAACCCGGCCCAGGGGCGGTAGATTCTATATGGATAAAATCGTTGCCGGCGGATACGCTTTTATAGAATATCATTCGGGCAGCTTATACCTGGCTAAGTACTCCGTACCGCCGCGGTTGATAACCATTAGCACCCGCGATCCGCTTTTCCGTGAAGAAATAAAGTCCCTGAATTGAGATACACTCTCGATTTCAACCCGGTTCACTCGCAGGATGATATCCATAGCTCTTATTCCATTCTGCTGGGCATTCGAACCGCGCGATACCTCTTTTACGATAATTCCTTGTGATGTATCTAATTCGTATCTTCGGGCAATGGCAGGGCTATTGCCCATCAAAACCATACCCAGATCGACTGTGACAGCGGAATCACCTCCGGGTCTCACTTTTAACGTATCGGGCGCCTCGCCCACCACAGCCGTGATTTTTTTCTTCTCTTTGCCCCTGATAATCGTCAATTCGAGGGAATCGCCGGGGCTTAGATTGGCAACCATGGTCTGTAAATTAGAGGCGGTGCTAACATCCTCTCCGTTGAGCTTAATCACGATGTCGTGTTTTTTGACCCCGGCTTTCTCAGCCGGCGAATCAGGCTCAACAATACTGATATATACTCCGCCTTGTTCCATGTCATATTCTTCAGCTTCCCTATCCGGGATATCGTAAATCTGCACTCCGAGATAACCCCTAATAACCCGGCCTTCCTTCTTCAAATCCCTCATGACTTTTCGGGCCATATTCGAAGGGATGGCAAAGCCGATGCCGATATTGCCGCCGGTGCTGGATAGAATAACGGAATTGATCCCAATGGCCTTGGCCTCCATATTGATCAACGGTCCGCCGGAATTTCCCCGGTTAATTGCCGCATCGGTCTGGATGAAGTTCTGGTATTCGACCTCGAGACCTTCAAGTTTTCTTCCTTTTGCCGAAACGATCCCGGAGGTGACCGTAAGGCTTTGACCAAAGGGGTTACCGATGGCCAGCACCCATTCGCCGACTTCCAATTTATTGGAATCGCCCAACTCGATAAAGGAGTGCTCACCCTCATCAACTTTAAGCAAAGCCAAATCCGACTTGGGATCAGTTCCGATTTTTTTTGCCTCATATTCTTTATTATTGATGTCGATAATGGTGATTTTTACGGCATTTTTCACGACATGATTATTGGTTATAAGGTAACCGTCTTTAGAGATAAAAAAACCGCTGCCTGATCCGGAAACCCTCTCCTGGCGGCGGCGGGGAAAGTCGAAGAAGCGGTCGAAAAAATCGTCACCGGTGGAAAAACCGCGCCGTTCCACAATCGCTTCCGATATCACCTGCACCACCGCCGGCTTCACCTTTTTTACGATTTGGGCGAAATCCCACCCCTTTGCTTTTACCGTCTCTGCCCGGGCCAAATCAGGGCTCAGAAAAGGTTCGCTATTATTTGAATTTTGCAGATATCCAAAGGTTAAAGCAAAAAAAATAGCTCCCCCTAAAAAGCTTAAGCCTACTGTTAATCCGAACTTTTTCATTTTGTCCTCCTATTTCAGATATGACAAATGTCCTATAACGTTATATACGTCAACTGACCTATTGTCAAATATTTTTTGCAATTTTTTTTATTTGACAAAAAAAAGTTTATTTGTTATATCTACAAGATGGCTAAACTAATTTTTCGGAGGAAATATGACGCAACGAAACTATATAATTAAAAAATTTATTTTTAGTGTAGTATTAGCGATCTTTTTTACAGCGTTAATAAGTTTTTGGGGCTGCGGTAAATCGGGGCAAGCGCCTGACAAAAAAACCCAACAACCAACCTTATCTAAAGTCGGAAAAATCAAGGCTGCCGGCAAGCTTGTTGTGGGGACCAGTGCCGAATATCCGCCCTACGAGTTTCACCTGTTACAAGACAAAGAAGGAGACCTTGTCGGTCTGGATATTGATATTGCCATTGCCATTGCCAACGAGTTCGGCGTGGCATTAGAAGTAAAGGATATCGTCTTCCATAGATTGTTTCATGCTCTCAATTCCGATGAAGTTGACCTGGTGATTGCCGGCCTGGTTCCCTCGGAAAATCGAAAAAAAATAGTTGATTTCTCGAATTTTTACTACCATGCGATTCAAAATATGGTGATAAGAGCCGAAGACAGAGGTAATATCCAATGTATAAATGACCTTAGAGGCAAGAAGATCGGCACGCAGCAGGGATCGATCCAGGGCGACATGGTACAGAAAGTGTTGTTAGGCGGAGATTTTTTCGAAATGGAAACAATCGATGAACTCATAGCCGATCTCAAGAGTGGGACAATTGATGCTGTTTTGCTGGAAAAACCGGTTGCCGAATCTTATGTATTCAGGAATAAAGACCTGATAAATATCGAATGTACCGAGAGCAATTTTGACATCCAGCTTGGCTCTGCTATCGCGATAAAAAAGGGGAATGATGATTTGTTGGGAATGGTAAATGTCATTCTTGAAAAGTTGAAAGAAAATAATCAAATAACCGAATTCCTCGAAAACGCAAAGGTGCTGATGCGAAAATAAGCTCACCTCCCTTTCTCTTATATCCGGCAGCGCCGTTAGCGCTGACAGGTAAAATAGCAGAATGGAGAAAAGCAAATGGCTGAACTTCAGATAGTTGATATTTACTACCCGGACAGGGAACAAATTCTTCATGCGGTCGACATTTTAAAAAATGGTGGGGTTATTGTATACCCCACAGATACGATATACGGTCTGGCTGCGGATATATTGAACAAAGAAGCGGTTTTAAAAATTTTTAAAATAAAAAAGGTTTCAAAACAGAAACTTTTGAGTCTTATCTTCTCTGATTTGAAGGGGATCGCAGATTGGGCTCATATCCCGAATGGTGCTTTTCGCCTGATGAGGCGGGTGCTCCCGGGGCAATACACCTTCATCCTGCCCGCCTCAAAAGAGCTGCCTAAATCGATTGTACAAAAGAGAACCACTATGGGCGTCAGGGTACCGGATTCGGAAGTCGTTCGCCGGCTGATCGATGAGCTCGGCAGGCCGCTTTTAAGCTCCAGTGTACCCAAAGGTGCCGACGATTATTTCACTGATCCCGGGGAGATCGCAGAACGTTATAATCATGAGATTGACCTGATCCTTGACGGTGGAATTATGCCGACGCTGCCTTCCACGGTTGTCGATTTTACTGTAGATCCGCCGGAAATATTAAGAGAAGGGGCGGGAGATGTAAACGCGCTGTTTTAGTGTTTCTCACCATCGGTTTTAGGCGGTACTTCCCACTTGTAGTCGATATAGTCCCATTCAAAGTTTTCGCCCTTGATTTTGATCAACAAAAATCCCTCTTCCGTTTCCTTGTTCGGGCCTTCCCACCATTTCCCCGACACGGCGCCGGCGGTAATAAAATGGATACCGCGCACATAAATAGCTTCAAGAAAGTGGAGATGCCCCTGCAGGACCAATTTTAAATTGTGATCATTAAAAAGTTCCAGAACTTCTTTCGAGTTAACAATAACGATATAGTCGTTATTGGCAACCAGGGAGCCGCTGTAGACCTGGGTCATGGAAGTAATAAAGGGGATATGGGTGACAAGTACAATAGGCGTATTTTTACCTGTTTTCTCCAGGTCCCCTTTAATCCATTCAACCTGCTCTTCCGGGATTTTGCCCAGGTATCTCTCTCTATCCATCTCCGCTGCGGAATCGAGAATCATGAAGTGCCATTCCCCGTAATCGAAAGAATAATAGGTTTTCCCGATTCTCTTTTCGAACATTTTTTTACCGTATTCCGGGTGAGCCGGATTTACTCCGCTCTCCTCGTAGAGTCCGAAAATTTCGTGGTTGCCGGGGGTATTGTACACCGGTATTTTGAATTTTTTGCAGGTTTTTAAGTACAGGTTATAAAGTTTATCGGCCCTATCGTAGTTTGCCTCCAGGGCATCCATGATAAGGTCGCCGCCGGTGATTACGAAATCGGGCTTCAAGCTGTTGGCCGTCTCGATCGCCTTGCTGAAACCTTCTACCGCCATCGTTTCCGGCTGCAGATGGATATCCGTCATAAAGACAAAGGTAAAATCAGGCCGGGATGAAGAACCGCAGGAAGCGCTAAAAAACAGCGTAATTGCCAGCAAAACAAATGTACCAATCAGTACGCTTTTTTTCATGTAGCGAATGTTCATATTTATCTCCTTATTTAATTTTTTATTGTATATTTTACCAAGCATCGACTCTTTCTGCAACGGTCAGTCCCATACAATTGGTTAAAAAATGTGCCGGTTTTTACGTTCTTATAGTATTTACTTCTGGGAGGAAAAATGGTAAAACCGCTAATGGTCGGTTTATCTGTAAGGAAAGCGCCGGGCAAAGTGGAAATTGATCCCGTCTATAATATCATTGGCTGAGAGACTCCAGTCGGCATAATCCTCTACATTACGCGCCCACAGGGTAAAACCGTCTTTACCGTTGTAAAGAAAACAATTGGCTCGTATCCGTTTAGTGGCAGTGGGGACCAGAATCCCTAAGGGGAATTCATCTGCTAAAGCATTTAGAATAGTAGCTCCCACTTCAAGTCCAAAAGAAGCCAGGCCGGACATATAACGCCGCTTCTCCACCCGGGTTCCGACCACCGCATCCACCTTCAGTATACGGGCTAATTCAACCGGCTCGATGTGCCAGGAATCCCTGATGGGTATGCCCTGTTCTTCCAATATACGATTGGTTTTCACAATAGGTTGGATATCGATCCGGACCGGGTAACGGCACCTCCCCTGCTCAAGGCACAATAAACGATAAAGAGAATCCTGGAACGCGAGACTCTCTGCTTCTTCGATCTCCCTGGCCTGGTCAACGGTCAATTTTTTCGGCTGTTTGCCGGTGAAAATCATCTCAAAAGGCACTATGGCAATGACCCGGTGCTTGGCGGTCTTTTCCAAAAAAATGGGACTCATCCGCCGCCGGCCGGTACAGAACTGGCCGAGAAGAACAACGATAACCACACTTAATAGGAGTGTTTTTTTCCTCATATTTACCTCCACTTTTTCATTCGGGATATATATAACATATTAGCAAATTTATTGCCATAAAAATTTAACAAAAATGTCCATTTTTCAGGTCACAACACCGACCCGGTAGACATTTACTTTTAATGGAAAATATTGTATAAAAAGAGATGGAAAATTTTAGCGATAACAATCTGTGTTTCGTGTGCGGGACAGGAAACCCACAGGGGCTTAAACTGGCCTTTCATTATAATGAAGAGTCCGGGCAGGTCGAATCCGAGGTACGGTTTCCCGTCCATCTCCAGGGATGGCAGGGTGTGGCGCACGGTGGCCTGATTTCCACGGTTTTAGACGAAATCATGATAAAAGCAGCCGCAGAAAAAAAACTGAAATGTGTGACCGGGGAGATTAATGTAAAATTTAAAAAACCGACTTTGACAAATAAAACATACCTCATCAGGGGAAAAGTGGTTGAGATAAAGAAAAGGCTGATCTTTACGGAAGGTTTCCTGTTGGATTCGGATGGGGAAATAATGGCCGCTGCAAAGGGAAAATTGTTTACTTTCGCATAAAGTTTACCCGGATGGAAGAAATAACTTTTGAAATCAAATCCCTGTTAAAGCTAAAATTAGACCTGGTCGAATATCCTGAGCTAAGTTCTAAAAAAAAGTGGGTGCGGAAGGGCATCAATATTCTTAAGCAATACACGCCCGGTGTGTTGTCCTACCTGTCGAAAGAAAACATCCTGGCCCGGCTGAAAGAGTATAATATTGTTTTGAAGACAGAGAAAAAAACAACGAACAAAAGGGCTAAATTGTTTTTTAAAATCTGGCTCAATAAGGAGAAAGCCAAACGGTTATTCCTAATTATTTTAGAAGCCCTGATTATTCCCTTTACCGGGATCCTGGCCCTACTGCCGGGCCCGAATTTCTTTTTTTATGTGCCGGCTCTTCTTTTTTATTATCACTTCGCTTCTTACCGCAGTTTACGCAAAATCGACGTGGATGAATTGCAAATCGAAATAGTCCGTTATTAGTTCCCGGTAGTCAATATTATTTGACATTTTTCACTTCCGCGTCTATTATTAGGACATGAATAAAACGTCTGTTAAAACTATACCTATCCTGGTTCTATTGACATTTATAGGGGCAATCCTCTATCCTTGCACAATGGTGCTCGTCGGGAAAAAGGCCAGCGAAGACGGTTCCGTGCTCCTGGCCCACAACAATGACCTGCCCGGTAATATAGCAGCGATGATACAGGTTATTCCCGCCGGGCAACATGGTCAAGAGGAGATAATATCCTTCCGGAACGGGCTGCAAATCCCCCAGGCCGCAATAACCTTCCGGATGTTGATTCTGAACTGTTATTACGGATTCAGCGAAGGCGACGCAGCCGCCGTCAACGAGTACCAGGTGGCCATAGCAGGCGGGGTGGCATTGAAGAAAGACCGTAACGCAAAAGCGGAGGCAGCGGATCCCTTAGTGGGCCGGGGAGTGACGGGATATATCCGTTATATCGCGCTGCAGCGGTCAAGGACAGCCAGGGAATGCGTCGAATGGATCGGAAAGATGTACTCGAAATACGGCATCGCCTATCCCAGTGGCGTTGGGGTGGCTGATCCGGATGAAGTATGGTATATCGAGGCCGGGGGCGGCAGGTGCTGGGTGGCCGGAAGAATTCCGGATGACAGCTACATGGCGGTCGCCAACGGTTATCGCATCGGCGAAGTAAACTTTAAAGATAAAAAAAATTTCATATTTCCCCCCTATTTGAAGAGGCTGGTCATGAAGAAGGGCCTGTGGCATCCGGAACAGGGGGCCTTTAATTTTGCGAAAACCTTTGGCCGCAAATTGAGGAATGAAAATAATTACTATAATACCCGCCGGGTATGGCGTATACAAAACCTGTTAACGTCCTCACGAAAACAGGACCCGGAGGCTCTTTTTTACCCGGAAATGTTAAAGCCGGACAAACCGGTCACGATTCAACAATTAACCACAATTCTAAGAGATCGCTACCGGGGAACACCTTTTGACATTGTAAAAGAGGCACCGGCCGCCGCTCATGAAGCGAGCACGAAAGAGAGGGTTATCGGCGTTCCCAATACGGTTCATACCGATGTGATTCAATTACGAAAATGGCTCCCAGCCGATATTGGGGCCGTGATGTGGGCCGGGTTGGCAGCGGCACCGACCACTGCCTATGTCCCTTATTACTGCGGCATAAAAGAGGTCCCGGAAACCTATGGCACTGCCGGCCCTAAGTATGACGACC
>JAGLQA010000165.1 GCA_023137075.1 Candidatus Aminicenantota bacterium | reverse complement strand
GGTTCGGTTCGTGGATGTGGGAATGAAAAAAGAGATTATCGTCGTTGACGACTGCTCCACGGACAACACCCATGCCATCTTAACAAAACTGGAAAAAAAAATCCCCGGGATTCGGCTTTTCAGGAATGAGAAAAACCGGGGCAAAGGTTATGGTGTTCGAAAAGGGATAGAAGAAGCCGGCGGCGATATCATCATCATCCAGGACGCCGACCTCGAGTATGACCCGCTCGAATATCCGAAATTGTTAAAGCCCATCCTCGATGACCGGGCCGATGTGGTTTACGGTTCCCGGTTTATCACATCCGAGGCGCGGCGGGTGCTTTTTTTCTGGCATTTTGTCGGCAACAAGCTCCTGACCTTTTTTTCAAATATGATCTGCAACCTGAACCTATCCGACATGGAGACCTGCTTCAAAGTCTTTCGTTCGGAAATCATAAAAAAAATCAGACTTACGGAAAACCGGTTCGGATTTGAGCCGGAAGTGACCTTCAAATTATCGAGAATCAAGCATATCCGGATGTATGAAATCGGCATTTCCTACTATGGCAGAAGTTACAAAGAAGGTAAAAAAATTAACTGGAAAGACGGCATCCGGGCCTTTTACGTGTTGTTTAAAAGCTTGATCCTGTACATTTTCAGAAGGGACAAATGGGTGTATAAAAAAAGGGAGAGTTCGTAAATAACGGCATGTTGCCGGGCGTGGTTACTCATGATATAATGAATTCATGATCGACATATTTCGTCCGAAAAAAAACCGACAAATCATCTACGGGGTATTAATCGCTTTTGCCGTACTAATCGTGATGAACGCGCTGGCGGTTCACTATATCGGCGTTATGTTGATCTCTTTTATCAAAGCATTATTATTAGGCCTGGTTTGCATCATATACGGTTTACTGTTCCAAATCCTGTTTAAACATAAGCGGATTTCATTAGAGGTGTCCTTTGCCATCGGCCTCATTATCACCACTCTTTATTTCTTTATATTGGGATTCTTGCACCAGCTTACAGCACCCTGGTTTTATGTGTATATCCTCCTGACTGTCCCGGCGGGGAGCTTTCTTTTCTTAAATTTTACCCCGGAGTTAAAAAACCTTGGCGAAAAAATAAAAAGTAAATCATCTATGTGGTATTTGCTTTTTCTTTTTCCTCTCTTTTATGCCGCCCTGCCATCCTCTTTCTTCGATACCCTGGTCTACCACTTAGGCATTCCGAATTTATACATTCAAAACGGGGGCTTTTGCGCCACCCCGCAATTTTTATATGCCAACACGGCAATCTATTACGAGGTGTCTTTGATCCCTTCGGTTTTTGCCGGCGCCCTTGTGCCCCGGTTTTTTCACCTGATCGTGGGAATCTTTTTAGTATCGGCCGTGATCGATTTTGCCGGTGATTACATGAATATCCGTAAACGCTGGCTGCCGGCGCTCCTCATTATTACGATGCCCCTGAGTGGTTTCTTGTTGACCACAGTAAAAAACGACCTGGTCAGCGCGTTGTTTATCCTCCTGGGAATCCGCTTTCTTTTAGAGAAACAATTCTCCCGGGCCGGCATATTCTGGGGATTTGCCGTGGGAATAAAGTACTTTAACGCCTTGCCCATGTTGATCTTCCTCCTCTTGTTTCTAATCTATCAAAAAAAATTCCCGGTCAAACAATATTTATTCTTTTCCCTGGCATTCCTGGCCCTTTTAATACCGCTGTTCAGCAAAAACATTCTCTATACCGGTAACCCGGTGTTCCCCTTTTTTTATTCATTGTTTCCCTTTGAGTTCTGGGATGAATCCCGTTCGCGCATGATGGCCCGGGATGTGGGGCGGATCTGCCGGTCATGGAAAGATTTTCTCTATCTGCCATATAATTTATCCTTTAAAGAATTCGGTTCCGGTGGAAGAGTGGGCGTGCAATTTCTGGCTTTCCTGCCCTTCTTATTAGGTTCGGCCGGGAAGAAGGCCGGGCGTCACAAGACCGACGGAGACAACAAAAGGGTGTCGCTGTTACTCGCCTTCTCTCTTATTACCATTTTTGCCGGCTGTGCTTTTACCGGCAGCATTCGGTTTTTCTACCTTCCTTTTTTGATCCTCTGCCTGTTTGTCGCCCGGGTAGTTGAGCAAAAACCGGGAGTAGTCATGAACGTCCTGCTGGCTATTGTCCTGCTGCTGAATATGGCGACTTCTATTGCGCTGCTGAACTACCTCTATAACCCCCACCTCCTGTATACCCAAAATATGACCCGGGATGAATACCTCATCCGGACCGTTCACTCTTATCCCGCCTTTCAATTTTTGAATCATCATACCCCGGAAAACAGCAGGATTTTACTGGTTGGAGAAACCCGGAATTATTACTTAAAACGTCCTTACAGCGTCGCTTCCGCCATCGATTACTCGATATTGAAACCCTACGCGGAAAAAGCGGACAATTTCATCGACTGGCTCATCCGGTTAAGAGCCGACGGGATCGATTATATACTGGTTAATTTCTCCGAGTTTTACCGTTTAATCAACAACTATAACCGGCTGCCCGAAGCCCACCGGCAAAATGCGTTTGCCTTTTTCGACCAATTGGAACCCATCTTCCGGGAAAAGAACGTATATGTTTTCCAGGTAAAATAGCATAAAAAGACAAAAGTGACAAAAACAAATTAGAAACAGACTCTTTTCGTTTTTCTCTTACGGAGGGTTTCCAGGACTCCGGCCGGGTCGGAAAAGCGGTTATTCAGTATCACGGCGGCAATGATAAAGGGTTTGTACCCGGCCTGTTTGTAGGTTAACGTGCGGTATTTATCAAACACCCCGGCAGTCACTTCCCCCTCTTTGCAGGATACTCCCGAAATATCGGCGGGCAGGCAATGCATGTAGAGGGCGTTACCGGCCACGGTTAAGGCCATTTTCTCTTCACTGCATTCCCAGTTTTTATATTTCGCGTTTAGCAAAAGAGACTCTTTCTCACATCCCGCCAGCCCCTTCCGGTCATTTTTCCGAAACAATGCAGTTCTTTTCTCCATAACCGAATAGGGCGCCCAACTCTTGGGATAGACAATATCCGCATCCGTAAATGCTTTCTCCATGGAATTTACCATCGTGAAACTGCCGCCGCTTTCGGAAGCGTTCATTTGCGCTGCCTCGATGACTTCCGGGAGTAAATCATACCCCTTCGGGTGGGCCAGCGTTACTTCCATGCCGAAACGGGGCATTAATTCGATCAGCCCCTGGGGTACCGAAAGGGGTTTACCGTAGCTTGGAGAATAGGCCCAGGTAACGGCCATTTTTTTTCCTTTCAGGTTCGGCAGGGAACCGAAATACCGCTTCAGGTGCAGCAGGTCGGCCAGGGTCTGGGTCGGATGATCGATATCGCTTTGCAGGTTGATTATCCCGGGCCGCTGGTTCAATATCCCTTTTTCATATCCCTCATCGAGTGCGGCCGCCACCTCTTTCATGTAGGCATGACCCTCGCCCAAAAACATATCGTCCCGTATACCGAAAATCTCCGTTAAAAAGGCGATCATATTGGCGGTCTCACGCACGGTCTCCCCGTGAGAAACCTGGGATTGTTCTTCATCTAAATCTCGCACCGTCAAGCCCAGTAGATTGGCGGCAAAAGAGAAGGAAAAACGGGTGCGGGTCGATTTATCCCGGAATTGGGATACGGCCACCCCGGAGTTAAAACATACTGCCGCGATATTGTCCTTAAACATTTGGTGCAAAACCTCTGCCGTATATAAAATTTGTGTGATTTCATTGGTTGACCATTCCCGGGTGAGGAGAAGATCTTTACCGCAAAGGTCACAATTCGGCCATTTAACTTCGGACAGCCAATATTTATATTGCTCCATACATACCTCCGATTTAGCTATCGTTACAAACAGGCGATTGGTGAAATGCAGGCATAACAGGAAATTATATCATGACCGGATTTAAATTATCAACTGACGCCGGGTTGGTGGAATTTTTTGTAGTTTCCCGGAAAGTATTGCTAAAACCCATGAATTCATGGTATAATATGCTGTATAAAAACAAGGAATAACAAAAAAATATTGATTATAGAAAACATAAAAATAACCGGTCTTAGAAATTTAGAAAAGGTGGCATATTCCTTCAGTAAAAATAAAAACCTGGTTTACGGGTTAAACGGGGTCGGTAAAACAACTATTCTGGAAGCTATTTTCATCACCGGATTCGGAAAATCTTTCCTGAATGTTAAAAAGTCGGAATTAGTCAATTATAAAAAAGATTCATTCCTGATAAACCTGTCATGCCGCAATGTTTTTGGCGGCTATAAAATCAGTGCATTTTATAATAGCAAATTTTCACTCCTATTGAATGGTAAAAAAACGAATATCCTTGAAGCCGGTAAGTACATTTACCCGGTCTTTTTTTCCTCATCGAGTTATAGCCTGCACATTGAAAGCAAACCCTATATCAGAAAATTGATAAATAGGCTCATATTTGGTGTTTATGCTCTTTACATACACTATATTTTGAGTTACAATAAGGCTTTAAGACAGAAAAATTATTTGTTGAAAACAAGACGGAATTTAGCGGAACTGAGCAGTTGGAATAGAATTATTAGTGAGTTTTCTGCAAAGATCGGTGGTATAAGAATGGAGTTTATAGATAAACTCAATAACGAAATAAAAAAAAAACACGGCGCCGGGCTGGAAATCAGGTACAGCCCATCATTATGCTCGGGCAGCGGAATATCTCAAGAGGTTTTGTTTAACGAACTGGAAAAGCTGAAGGACCGGGAAATTAAATTTAGTAAGTCTCTCAAGGGGCCTCATCTGGATAATTTTGAAATTTACCTGGATTCGAGAAATTTAAAATTCCATTCCTCAGGTGAAAAGAAAATCAACCTGCTTATGGTATATATTTCGTTTATTGAACTCTTTAAAAAAGAGCGGAATGAATATCCCATTTTTCTTCTCGATGATTTTGATTCGGCAATCGATTCTAAGAATATCGACTTCTTAATGGAAAGTTACCCTGATTTACAGGTAATCGCCACCTCCGTGAATAAAAACAGCCGGTTTGAAAAATTAATCGAGTTGGGAAAGGAGAACTAAAAGTGGATGTCGAAGCAGCACAAGTAGAAGATGTAACATACACGGCAGATAGCATCAAAGTACTTGAAGGCCTGGAAGCGGTCAGGTTGAGACCGGCCATGTATATTGGCAGCACCGGTTCCTTAGGCTTGCATCATCTTGTCTATGAAGTGGTCGATAATTCCATCGATGAAGCCATGGCCGGTTATTGTGATACCATACATGTGGTCATTCATTTTGACAACTCGGTGGCTGTCAGCGATAACGGCCGCGGTATCCCGGTGGATATGCACAAAGATGAAGGAAAATCCGCGGCGGAAGTTGTCATGACCACGCTGCATGCCGGCGGGAAGTTTGACAATAACACCTACAAAGTATCCGGTGGGCTCCATGGTGTCGGTGTATCCGTGGTAAATGCCCTCTCTTCAAAGTTAGAGTTAGAGGTCAAGCGGGACGGCGCCATATATTTCCAGAAATATGAAAGCGGCTGCCCCCAGACCGAATTCAAAAAGATCGGAAAAACGGGAAAGAAAGGCACCAAAGTGACCTTCTGGCCGGATGAAGAAATTTTTGAAAACGTCGAGTACGATTACAATATTTTATCCAAACGGCTGAAAGAACTTGCCTTTTTAAACAAGGGTATCACAATCACCCTGACCGATGAACGGATTAATAAAAAAGAAGAATTTTTCTATGAAGGCGGTATTATCGAATATGTAAGCTACCTGTGCAACGCGAAAGAGAAAATCCACGATAATCCCATATTTTTAAATGCCGTCAAAGACGAAATCGAAATCGAAATAGCCTTCCAGTATATAAGGGGTTACAGTGAGACCTTGTTGTCTTTTGTGAACAATATTAATACGATTGAAGGCGGGACTCATCTCACCGGTTTTAAAGGGGCCCTGACCAGAACCATCAACAATTTTGCCCAGGCCAACAATCTGAAAAAAGATTACAAAGAAAGCTTTTCCGGTGACGATGTCAGGGAAGGACTCATCGGTGTGATCTCTTTAAAGTTAAAGGACCCCCAATTCGAAGGCCAGACAAAAGCCAAGTTGGGGAACTCGGACGTAAAGGGAATCGTCGAATCCTTTGTCAATGAAAAACTATCCGACTATTTTGAAGTAAACCTGCCGATAGCGAAAGCAATCATCAATAAAGCGCTCTTAGCAGCCCAGGCCAGGGAAGCCTCACGAAAAGCAAAAGACCTGGTCCGCAAAACGAGTTTGCTTGAGAGTACCAACCTGCCGGGGAAATTAGCCGATTGTCAATCGAGAGACCCGGAAGAAAGCGAGTTGTACGTGGTCGAGGGAGATTCCGCCGGAGGCTCAGCCAAACAGGGCCGGGACCGGAAATTCCAGGCCATATTGCCTCTGAAAGGAAAGATATTGAATGTGGAAAAAGCAACCACCGCCAAAATGCTGGAAAACGATGAAATCAAGGCCATTATTTCCGCCCTGGGCGTCGGAATCAGGGAAGAAAGCTTTGATGTCGAAAAATTGAGATATCATAAAATCATCATTATGACCGACGCGGACGTGGACGGCTCACATATTCGCACACTACTGATGACCTTCTTCTTTCGCAATATGCGGCCGTTAATCGAGAGAGGCTACCTGCACTTAGCTCAACCGCCTCTCTTTCTTGTCAGAAAAGGTAAAAAGAACACCTATTTAAAAAATGAAAAGGAATTGGAAAATTTTCTCATGAAACGAATCGGTGATGAAGTCGTTTTTATCCTGGACCGGGGTAAGGGAGAAGAATTAAAAGAAGCAAAATTAATACGGTTCATTAAACTTGTCAATAAAAAGAACTCCCTGATCGAAAACATCGAAAAAAGAGGCATGCCCCGGGTTATTACCACAAAATTGATCGAGTTGATTAAGAATGAAGACACCTTAAAAGATGAACAAAGAAGCAAAGAAATCGCCGAAAAATTGAATGCCCTGTCCTGCTGTCGTTCGGCCCTATCCGTCTTTGATGATGAATACTCGACCTACACACTGGAATTGGAATATGAGTTGAACGGTGTCGGTATGAAACGCTCAATTAATTGGGATTACCTGACCGGGCCCCTCTTTGCCCAGGTAAATGAAACCTATGAGAAATTAAAAGATTATCCGGCACCGCCCTATTTTTTTCGGATCGGCAAGGAAGAATACCAGGTTGAGGACGAGACGGGGTTGGTCTCCTTCTTATTTGAAAAAATCAAGAGAGGATTGTATGT
>JAGLQA010000164.1 GCA_023137075.1 Candidatus Aminicenantota bacterium | reverse complement strand
GCCTACCACCACGTCATGAATCGCGGTTATGATGGGAATGACATCTTTTTTGGTCACAAAAACAAAAACCAGTTTATAGACTACCTGGAAGATTCAACAAAAAAATTGAAAATCCGCCTATTCACCTACTGTGTGATGGATAATCATTATCACCTGGTTCTTGAAAATTCCAACGGAAGAATGTCCGATTGCATGATGCGATTAAACGGCTTATATGGAATGTATTACCGAAAGATTGCCGGTGGAAAAGGCTATGTTTTTCAAAGTAGGTTTAAGTCAACCCTTATTGAGAATGAGTCTTACTTGATACAATCAATTCTATATTCATTGCAAAACCCTATACGAGCTGGAATTGTAACGAGAGCAGAAGAGTATATATGGTCCAGTGTGAATGACTATTATTCAAATCGAAATGCAGATATTGTAGAGACAGAATTTGTCAATAATCTACTCGGCAAAAAAGAAGAATTCCTGAGGGCGCTTCATTCAATGGTAAATGGAGATAAATTGCCAATAAATATGACAAAGTATGGAGAATTACTGGGACATGAAGCTTTTCTGAAATCAGCTTTAAAAAAACATGACCGAAGAAAAAAACCTACCCATCAAAGTAAAGGAATCCAGCGTATCAATGAACGCTATTTTGAGCCTGTGGAAAAAGTATTAATGGAGTTTAAAACAATGAATGGACTAGAAATTGAGGAGATCAATACCGGTACTCTTAAAGGGAAACGTTACCGAGGAGAATTACTCGTTCAACTCAAAGATAGAGCTGGTTTAAAATTTAGAGAGATTGGGGCGTTTGATATTTTTAGTGATCTAAGTTTTGCCTCGCTGCGGAGTATATATAGAAACATGAAACGTAGCGATAGGCGATAGGCAAAGATCAAAACCAGTTCTTATTCTTATTTCTTATTTGCACGTTTGCACGCCCCGCCCCCCTTTTTTTGGCGGAAAATTGAAAAATTCTCCATTTCATGATATAAAAAACCATGCCCAATAGAAAAATTTTGTTTGCTTCTTTTTTAATCGTGGCTATTCCTTTTTTAATTACCAGGCTGCCTTTTTTCCTCGACTATCCGCTGGTTGCCATCGATCCCGATTATTTGCACTACTATACCATTGTCGACCAGTTCAATAAGGGTTTTTTTCCGACTTTTATCATCCGAACACCGGGCTATCCCATCTTCCTGAAATTGATCTATACCTTCTTCGATTCCATAATGGCAGTGGTGGTTATCCAGAATATTCTCAGCCTGATGACAGCCCTGTTTTTTGTTTATGTCATATATAGAGTATACGCCGGCAGGTGGAAATATCTCCCGCTGACGGCAGCCATCGCTATGGCCGCTTTTATATCCTCGAACAACCACCTGATGGCCGACATCTCGCTTCTCACCGAAAGCCTTTTTGTGAATTTCACCATACTCTTTTTCGCTTTTCTAATCCTGGCTCTCCACTATAAAACCCATTGGCTGTGGTTGGCGTGTTCATTCAGCATGGCTTCCGTGATACTGATACGACCCACCGGCGTGTTCCTGATCCTGATTTTTTTGATCGTTCTGGTTTTTCTATTCATCAAACAGTGGGCAGCGGAAACTGAAAAGAATGCCGGAAATAAGGAGAGTGACGAGAAACAAAAAAAAGTTCTTTTCTTTCGAACACTTGTGCACTTTATCAAAAGGAGAGATACGCTCTCATTTTCCCTGCCCTTTGCCGGTATACTTTTGCTGCTTTCGGCTTATAATTATTTCACCGTCGGTTATTTTACTTTAACCGGTCTTTATTCCGAACACGCTCTCGTTTCATTCACCGCAACTTTTTTAGAAAAAAAGGACACATATGATCCGGAAATAAATAAAATTATCGATGAAGCGAAAAAAAAGATAATGCCTCATTACAAAGAGGTAAGAGACAATTCCTGGGACTATATCAAATTGAACCGCGTGCTGCGCAGGTATTACAACAGGAACCGGGATTTTTTATTCACGTCCCTGCTGTCTTTAGAGGAAAAAGATTCCTTTGCTCTCTACCTGAAATGGCGGCCCTTGTTGAGCGATATGGGCCGGAGCGCCATCAAAAAGCATCCCATACTTTATTTAAAATATTTCTATTCGAATCTCGTCATCTATTTCTTTCACAACATGAATGATCCTGATTTTTACCAAAAGTTAAAGCAAAGGTATTGGAAAACGAAGCATCTGAAAAATTATTATGGGAGATATATAAGGGAAGGCTCAAGTATAAGACGTTATTATAAAAAAGCCTATGCGGAGACATTATCGGATGATTTTCTGAAATCTTTTTTGAAAGAGCTCTGGGAACCGGAACCTTTGCCAATATTTAAGATAGGGAATGTCAAGGAGAAGGAAGTCCGGATCGAACCGACCTTCCTCCAGGGAGTTCACCGGGTTTATAAAAAATTTCACGACTTCTTATTCCGGAATATCACCTGGAGCTTTATTTTTATCTTTGTGCTCTGTTTCAGTTTTATTAAACTGGTTAAATCCCGTTTTCGCCATACCGGTTCCCTCATAATGTTTACATTGACATTATCGGCTTTGCTCCACGGGTTCATTATCTGTATGTTCTCCTTTGCCATATTGCGTTACAGCTACACCATGGAGTTCGCCTATTACCTGTCCCTATTTTTATTCCCCCTTGTCTTAATTCCTGAGCCGGGGGAGAAAGCTGCCCCAGCAATTCCCGACCATGGGTAATAAAAAAATTGATCATTTAAAATGTATCAGTAAGGATTCATTTAATGCATACTCATTATGAGAATGTCGGATATTAAAAATATTTTAATAAAAGTTGAAAATTGGTTGGTAGACGAGCTTTCGAACCCACGGGGTATTCCACCCAAATCCTCCTGGAACTATTTCAGGCTAATAAAAATTCTACTTTTTATCTTTATTATTACTATAATTCCAGTTGTAGGCTTAACCGCATATCTTTTTTCTATGTTTGGTTTTAAGAGTTCCCAGTTTCTTCACACGGTAGACTACCTTGTCTATATCGGTTTTGCCTTATTAGCATACTTAGGTTCTGAGATAAATTTTTTTCGCTGCCCCCGGTGTAATAAATATTTTTTCCACAAGAGTTTATGGGAAATATATTATGAGAGGGGGAAATGTGCTCATTGCGGGCTTTTTAAGTGGGAAGAACCTGACAATCAAGAACCGCCACCCGATTCGAAATCCGGAAAAAAGCCAACCCGTCTACTGCGTATTGATTCTCTGATCAGGATAGGTTCGCGTGTGGCCGCTGTATTCTGGACTATCCTTATTGTTTTTTGGATTTTCTGTTGAGGTAATTAATCTTCACTCCATACACTACTTACTGCGAATCCCATTATCACAAAACTGAGTGGCTGCGAATATTAAAGGCGCTTAGTCTTTCCTGAAGCACTCTCTAACTAAGTATTTTAAAATCTTTAAACCGGTGGGCAAGGTTTTAAAATGCGTCTTTCCCGCGATTCTTGGAGATTCCGTAGTGGGAAATTCAATGCGTTTGATCCTCTTTTTATATGAACGTATCACCATTTCAATATCGATGGATACCCCGTAATCAACGGGAGTCATTTTTTTAAAAGCAGCCACCGCCGCACCTCGAAATCCCTGTAATATATCCCGGATTCGATATCCTTCTCTTCTGAACAGCAGGGATGCAAGAAGTCCTAATCCCAGGACAAACCATTTTCTCGGTTTGAACAATTTTGCGTCTTCCTCGTTAATCGCCCCCTTTATCATCCGGCTTGCCACAACGAGTCCATAACCCTCTTCAAAATACTTCTTGAATTTTAAGGTGTCCGGAACAGGGACGCAGCCCTTGGGATGAAAAAAAATCAATGCGTCGCCGGTGCATTTCTCAAAGGCATAAACACAGGCCGCATTCAAATCCTTTTTGGGCTGAATATAAACGGGAATCTTCTCTCCTTCAAGATATTGAATTGTACCGTCCCGGCTGCCCGCATCCACAGCATAAATTTCATCAAACTTATCCCTTTCTATCAGGGGTATATCATGTTGACAACCTGCTAACTCGTTGAATGTCATTAAGCAAAGCGTGATTCGCATGTCAGGCTCTTTTGTTATGAAGCTTGTTTGCCAGGTTCACCGCGTTCTCGACAGCCCGGTCCGAGTTCACATGTTCCCATTCACCCCAACGGCCCAGGCCAAAGATAGATCGCTTTCCGCACCACTCCAGGATCGATGCGATCGCTTTCGGTTTATCAATGGTGTTCAGCGGGTAGGCAAACTCATTATCATGAAACCAGGTATTTTCCCTCTCATCGTTTTCTACTCTCCTGCTATTTGTTTCCGCCCAATATCCTTTTGCCCCGGGGCAAAAATTGTGCCGGCAGACGATCCGGTGATACGATACATTTTCATCGGGGATGTATACCCAATGGGAATTTGTGCCGGACGATTCACCCCGGTAAGAAATTCGGACAGAGGCATATTCCAGCTTTTTCATTTCGTCCCGCAGTGAATCGGGCAGCCCGGTGGATCCCGGTAGTTCCGTCCAGGGTAGGGTCGTTACGATAACCTCTGCCCGGTATTTTTCGTTTACAATCAAATGTTCAAAATCTAATGTTCTGACCGGGTGATTGAATATTATTTTTCCTGCCAACCGGTCTGCCATGCGTTTCCAGACTTCACCGTAACCATAGTTCTTCGGGTAGGCAAACTGAGCATGAGCCGGAATGCTCCCGCCCGGCTTCCTGTTTTGACAACTCCATAACGTGTCTTCATAAGAGACATCGGGCAGTTTATACAGCCAATAAATGCCCAACCGGTTTAAATCGATGGACCAGATTTTTTTGTTATAGGGGATCATGTAATCGTCCGCTACCCGATCACCCAATTTCCAGTATATCCAGT
>JAGLQA010000163.1 GCA_023137075.1 Candidatus Aminicenantota bacterium | reverse complement strand
TTCTGAGGTTTTTCTTTTTTTGCATAATATTAAAAGATGTAAAAAAACCAACCATAGGGAATGTCGAAAATGAGGATAAAAGATAATTACGAAAAGATTATGAGCAATATTGAGAAGGCCTGCCAGCGAGAAAATAGAGATCCCTCCGAGGTAAAATTATTAGGAGTCGCGAAGAATCAGCCCTCTTCAAGAATAAAAGAGGCCTATAACTGCGGGCTCCACTTGATCGGAGAGAATAAAACCCAGGAATCTCAAATACACCAGTCCGAATTGGAGGATTTGAATATAGATTGGCATTTTATCGGCAAGTTGCAAAAGAATAAAATTAACCGGATATTAAGAAGTTTCGATTTTATTCAATCGGTAGACGGTGTCAAATCCTTAGAACATATCCATAAAAGAGTGAGCCAGGAGATAGAGGTTTTTATCGAAATCAATATCGGTGACGAGAAAAATAAGTCCGGGTTTACCGTAGACGGTTTAAAAAAGGCACTTAATTACGTCTCCTTGCTAAACCGGGTAAAAATCACCGGTATGATGGCCGTCCCACCCTATTCTGAAGACCCGGAGGATGTGAGGTCTTATTTCAGGCAGGTTAGAGAATTAAAAGATGAAATAAATAGCATGAACCTGGCCAATTTTGATATTCGAGAACTGTCGATGGGCATGAGCGAAGACTATGAAATTGCCGTTGAAGAAGGAGCAACCATTGTCAGGATCGGAACCGCCCTATTCGGGAGAAGGCTTAAGTGATAACCGGAAATCTTTTAAAAACCCTGGCCCAGATTATCCATCTAATCATTCAAGCCTATATCCTTATTATTATTGTCCGGTCGGTCATCTCCTGGGTCGGTACGGTACCGCGGAATCAATTTACCTTTATATTACGGAAATTGACAGACCCGGTTTTTAGATTTGTCCATAAGCGGCTGCCCTTCACCATTATCGGCGGTATCGATATTTCGCCCGTCATAATTGTGATTGCCCTCTATTTCATCGATAATTTTCTTTACAATGTTTTAATGGGTTACGCCGCCCAAATGTTACATAAAACCCCGGGCAGCGAGGTTTACGGCCCGTTTTCTTAAAAGGGGGATAAAAGATGAAAATAACACCACAGGATATTCAAACCCAGGAATTTAACGTCAAAGTAAAAGGATATGACAGGGACGAGGTTTCGCAATTCTTAAAACAGGCGGCTCAAATATTGGAAAAGGAAATCCTGGAAAACAGCCGGTTAAAAAAAGAACTGGAAAAGATGAAAGATAATCTTCTGAAATTTGAGAAACGGGACGAGGTATTACGGGACACATTGATATCCGCGCAAAAATTTTCCAGTGAAATTAAGGTAAATGCGGAGCGGGAATCGGAATTAATCATCAAGGAATCGGAATTAAAAGCCGATGAAATCATCAGCAGTGCCATCAACCGGCACAAATCCTTAAAAGAGGAAATACGGAATTTAAAATTTAAACGAAAAGAGATCGAGAGCGATATAATCAACATGCTCAATTCACTTAAAGAATTAATCGAATCGTATCGCAAAGACGATGAAGAGTTTGAAAAGGTTGAGTATATGAGCAAGTAATGGATTTTTCCTGGAGGTAAAAATGAGTGAAAAGGATCAGCGGGAATCAGCTATTAGTAATGCCGTTTCGCAAATTGAGAAACAATTCGGCAAAGGTGCGATCATGAAGTGGGGTAGTAAAGATGTCGTCAGTGTACCGGTCATTTCCTCCGGCTGCCTGTCTCTTGACATTATAACCGGTGTGGGTGGTTTCCCCCGGGGCCGGGTGATGGAAATATACGGGCCGGAAGCGTCGGGCAAAACAACCCTGGCTCTCTTAGGCGTAGCCGAGGCACAAAAGATGGGCGGGTACGCGGCATTCATCGACGCGGAGCACGCGCTTGATCCCATCTATGCCAAAAAATTGGGAGTTAATATCGATGAACTTTATATTGCCCAACCCGACTACGGTGAACAAGCATTGGAAATCGCCGAAGTCCTGGTAAGATCGGGCGCGGTCGATATCATCGTTATAGACAGTGTCGCCGCCTTAGTACCCAAAGCGGAATTGGATGGTGATATGGGAGACAGTCATATGGGCTTGCAGGCCAGGTTGATGAGCCAGGCCTTGAGGAAATTGACCGCCATTGTTGCCCGTTCAAAAACGGTTTTTATTTTCCTGAACCAGATGCGCGAAAAGATTGGGGTTTACATGGGCAGCCCGGAGACCACAACCGGGGGGAAAGCGCTGAAGTTTTACAGTTCCCTACGAATCGAGGTGAGGAAAATCCTGACCCTAAAAAGCGGTACGGAGATTGTGGGCGGTAGAACGCGGATTAAAATCGTAAAAAATAAAGTGTCCCCTCCTTTTAAGACCACCGAAGTGGACTTGATGTTCGGTCAGGGCATATCAAAAGAGGGGGATGTCATCGATTTGGCCGTCACGCATGGATTTATAAACAAAACCGGTTCGTGGTATTCCTATGGGGAAGAAAAATTGGGACAGGGCAAAGAATCGGTAAAAAAATTACTGGAAGAGAACCGGTCCCTATTCGAGGAACTCAAGCGGAAAATATTGGAAAAAACCGGTTTTGTTGTGCCGAAAAAAAAGGAGGAATAACCTTTTTTAAAATCGACGGCACGGTCGCTTTGGAAATTATTGGGAAAATTGAAAGTCTTAAGAAGGTACGGTTTCTCTATTCTATACACGATTGTCCTGTGTGGGATAAATTTTTATCACTACCGGGTGGAGAAGTTTCTCTTCTCGCTAACCGGGGAAAAATTTCTAATCTATTTAATCACCGCCCTGTTCGTATCCTTTTCCGTTATTTTGCTCTTCAAAACAATTCGTTCAAAAAAGAATCCCGAACTTGCCCTGGTATTGTTAACTATGGGACTTATTTTTTTCTTTTTTATTTCCAGGTCTCCCTTTTTAGCGAAGATGAACATCGTGGAATTTTTTATCCTGGGAATCCTGATCTCCCTCGAGAATAAAAAATCAAAATCAATCATGCCCTTTGTTCTCCTGATTGGGGCTGCCTTCCTGGTTGAGATCGTCATTAATTTTTCAACGGGCGGCAGTTTCTATTATTTAGATGTTTATATGAATTCTCTGACCGGTTTATGCGGTTATATCGCGAGTTTTCTGCTGATCTAACGTTTTCCGCACTTTGTTTAAGGGTGGTTTTGTGATAAAATTAAACCGAGGAAAAACATGTTAGAAAACCTGAGCGGAAAATTTAATAAGGTTATAAAGTATTTGAAAGGTGAAGCCAAAATCACCGAAGATAATATCAAAACAGCATTGCGAGAGTTAAAACTATCCCTATTGGAAGCGGATGTGAACTTCAAAGTTGTGAAAACCTTCATCGCCAATGTGAAAGAAAAGGCCATGGGCACCGAGGTGCAGCAGAGCCTGACTCCCTACCAGCATATAACGAAAATTGTGAAGGAAGAACTCGAAGTTATGTTAGGAACGGAGCACAAAGAATTAAAAATAGCCCCCCGCAAACCTTCGGTTGTTATGCTGGTCGGTCTCCAGGGAACGGGCAAAACGACAACAGCCGGAAAATTGGCGTTTCACTTGAAAGATGCCGGCAAATCTTCCCTGCTGTGTTCCTTAGATTTAAAAAGATTGGCAGCCGGTGAGCAATTGGAAATCCTGGCCAGAGAGGTAGGCGTTAATTACTTTAAATCCGAAAGCAATAAACTGAAAAAAATTGCCGGCGAACTTATGAAAACCGCCGTCGAATACGGTTATGATTTTGTGATCGCGGATACGGCCGGCCGGCTGCACATCGACGAAGAATTGATGGACGAATTAAAAACCATTAAGAACCTGTTAAACCCTTCGGAAGTAATTTTTGTCGGTGATTCCTTAACCGGTCAGGACGCGGTCAATTCGGCCCTCAGTTTTTCGGAGAAAATCGGTATCGATTCGATTATTCTCACTAAGTTGGATGCCGACGCCAGAGGAGG
>JAGLQA010000162.1 GCA_023137075.1 Candidatus Aminicenantota bacterium | reverse complement strand
GACAGGCTGGCATCCAAAATATTGGGCATGGGCGACGTGCTGACTTTGATAGAAAAAGCGGAAAAGGAATTTGATGAGAAAGAGGCGGAAGTAATGGCCAAACGCATGCTGCGCATTGAATTCACCTTAGAAGATTTCGCTTTTCAATTAAAACAGGTTAGTAAGCTCGGTTCCATGAGTGATTTACTCGGTATGCTGCCGAATATGGGGATCAACCGGGATATGGCAGCCGCTAATCTTGACGATAAAAAAATCAAACATATGATGGCAATTATAGATTCCATGACGCCGAAGGAAAGGCAAAAACCTAAAATTTTAAACGGGAGAAGAAGAATCCGGATTTCAAAGGGATCCGGTAGAACGGTCCAGGAAGTCAATCAACTCATAAAACGGTTTTTCGAAGCGCAAAAGATGATGAAAAAACCGATTTTCAGAAAGATGCTGAAAAAATTTGACTTTTTATCAAAAATGGGGTAAATTAGTATCTTAGATTTTATTGGAGTAAATATTATGGTAGTAATTAGATTGAGCAGATTGGGCACGAAACACATACCCTTTTACAGAATAGTGGCCACGGACAGGCGGAAACCGAGAGAATCCCGCTTTATCGATTTGATCGGGCATTATAACCCGATGCTTGAGAAACCGGAGATTAATATTAACCTGGACAAATATAATGAATGGATACAAAAAGGAGCAAAACCGAGTACAACAGTTAAGTCGTTAATTAAGAAAGTTAATTCCGATAATTAAGGAGGCCAAAGTGAAAGAACTTGTTGAAACAGTATGTAAGTCTTTAGTAGACAATCCGGAAGAAGTAAAAGTAACTCAAATTGATGGGGAACAAACCACAATTTTGGAATTAAGAGTTCACCAATCCGACCTCGGAAAGGTGATAGGTAAACAGGGAAGAACTGCAAGAGCTATCAGAACGATCCTGGCTGCTGCCGGAATGAAGCAGAGAAGACGGTTCAACCTGGAAATTATTGAACGTTTCGACGACGACCGGACAGACGACCGGGCTTAGTTTTATTTGATTTCCCTCGGGAAAATTCTAAAGGTTAGAGGCAATAAGGGAGAAGTAGTATTTAACCCTTCCCCCGAAAGCGATTTATCTATACTAAAAAAGGGAGAGTCCGTTCATTTAAAATCAACGAAGTATCAAAAAAATTGCCGGGTCGAATATTTAAAAGAAATAAGTGGGGCATTTGTGGTGAAATTCACAAATATTAACACGATTAATGAAGCGTTAAAATTTGTAGGTTATACCGTTTTTGGTTCTTTGATTGCAAAAAAGAACGTAAAAAAACCGGACCTTGTGGGGTTTACCGTGACCGATATACATGGCCGACACTGGGGAGAAATTGTCAACGTGGAAACCACCCCTTTAAATAAGACCCTTGAGATTCGAGATGCGGATGACGTGTTATACGTACCTTTTGATGATTCTATCATAAAGGAGATTAAAAAAAAAGAGAGGGTCGTTGTCATAGACCCCCCGGAAGGGTTGAAGGAGTTAAACGAATGAGGTTTTCCATCCTATCGATTTTTCCGGCCATGATAGAGAATTTTATCAGTCACGGGTTGCTGGCTAAAGCGATAGAGAATAAAATAATAACCGTAAATATCTATGATTTGCGGGATTTTGCCCGGAATAAACATCGCAAAGTGGACGATAGGCCTTTCGGTGGTGGAGCGGGTATGGTTATGATGCCCGATCCCCTCTTTAACACCGTTGAGGCTATCAAAGGGAAAGAACCGGGGAAGGCGATACTTTTCTCCGCTTATGCCGAAGTATTAACCCAAAAAAAGATAAAAGAACTATCGCGAGAGGAACACCTGATCCTGGTTTGCGGCAGGTACGAAGGCGTGGATCAACGGTTCATAGACGAAATGGTGGATGAGGAGATTTCCTTAGGCGAGTACGTGATAATGGGCGGAGAAGTGGCGGCGGAAGTCATACTGGAAGGTGTCAGCCGCATGCTTGACGGGGTGGTAGGCAATCCCGAATCCGTCGAAACCGATTCGTTTTACCGGGATGAGCAATACGGCTTCCCCCAGTATACCCAACCCAGAGATTATAAGGGTTTGTTAGTTCCTGAGGTTTTATTGTCAGGGCACCATAAAGATATATCGGAATGGAGAAGAAAAAACCAAAAACAAAGAAGGAGTAAACAATGAAAAAAATAGTCGAAGGTGTCCCCAATTTTTCTGAAGGAAGGGACCTATCCGTTATCGAAAAAATAACCGATGAGATAAAAAAAACACCGGAAGTCGAACTCTTAGATGTGGACCCCGGGAAAGATACCAATCGCACGGTGGTCACCTTTGCCGGGTCGCCGGAAGGCGCTCTCGAAGCCGCTTTCCAGGCGATTAAGAAGGCTGCCGAACTAATTGACATGTCAAAACACAGCGGTGCGCATGCCCGGATGGGCGCGACCGATGTCTGTCCCTTTGTCCCGGTCTCCGGAGTTACCATGGAGGACTGCGTGGAAATCGCCAAAAAATTAGGCAAACGGGTGGCGGAAGAATTGAGCATTCCTATCTATCTCTACGAGGAAGCAGCCACTTCCGAAAAGAGACGCAGCCTGGCCTATATCAGGCAAGGGGAATATGAAGCGCTGCCGGAAAAACTGAAAAAAAAGGAATTTAAACCCGATTTCGGTGAGCCGGTGTTTAATAAAAAATCGGGCGCCACTGTTATCGGAGCCAGGGAGTTCTTAATCGCCTATAATGTCAATTTGAATACCAGGCGGGCTTTTCTCGCAACCAAAATCGCCAATCGTATCCGTGAGAAAGGTCGCACCGTAACAAATAAGGAAACCGGAAAAAAAGAGCAGGTTCCCGGCACCCTGAAAGCAGTCAGGGGAGTGGGCTGGTATATGGACGAGTATGATATGGCCCAGATATCGATCAATTTGTTAAACTACAAGGTTACACCCCTTTACCGTGTCTTTGAAGAAGCGGACAAATTAGCCAGGGAATCCGGTATCCGGGTAACCGGCAGTGAACTGGTCGGTTTGATCCCCTTAGAAGCCATCCTGCAGGTGGGGCGCTATTATCTCGAAAAGCAGGGTTCTTCCACCGGGGTTTCCGAAAAGGAGCTCGTCAGGGTGGCCGTCCAGAGTCTCGGTATGAACGAAGTCTCCGAGTTTAACCCGGAACACAAAATCATCGAATACCGCTTCCTGCAGAAAGGCAGGCTGGCATCCATGAATATCTACGAGTTGGCCGATGAACTGGCCTCGAATTCTCCGGCCCCCGGGGGCGGCAGCGTAGCAGCCCTGAACGGTACTCTTTCCGCCGGTTTGAGTTCCATGGTAGGCAACCTGACCTATGTCAAGAAGAAGTTTAAAGATGTGCGGGAAGAGATGATCGATATTTCGACTAAAGCGCAGAAATTAAAGGATTTCTTTACCGAATCCATCGACAAGGATACCGATGCCTTTAACAAAATCATGGATTGTTTTTCCATGCCAAAAGGCAGCGAGGAAGAGATTGCCGCCCGGAACAAAGCCATCCGGGATGCCACCATCGAAGCCACCATGATCCCCTACAATGTGCTTGAAAAGACAAAGGAAGCTGCGAAGTTGGCCCTGGGCGTGGCCGAAAGAGGAAATCCAAATTCCCTGTCCGATGCCGGTGTAGCCGGATTAACCGCCTCCGCAGCCGCGGAAGG
>JAGLQA010000161.1 GCA_023137075.1 Candidatus Aminicenantota bacterium | reverse complement strand
CTCTGCCTTTCTCGTAAACCAGGATATGCCCGGCTTTAAGTTTTCTTATCTCCTTAAATAGCGAGTATGGAGCGGGTATGTACTCTAAGGTAAGAAAAAAATCTAACGCTTCATGGTCGATCTCCCGCTTAACCCCGGGGTACTTGATGATGGATTTGATTTCGGATGCGAATACCAGGTTCTTATTCCCCGGCTTGATATAATAGTAGAGCGGTTTTATCCCTACATGATCCCTGGCCAGGACCAACCTGTCCTTCGCGCTGTCATAAATCCCAATGGCAAACATTCCCCGCAGCTTTTTTACAAAATCACAACCGTATTCTTCATATAGGTTCACGACCACTTCTGTGTCGGTTTTGGTCCTGAAGGTATAACCTTTTGCCTGCAGCTCTTTGCGCAGTTCCGGAAAATTGTAGACCTCGCCGTTGTAGGTAATCCAGTTCTTTTTCGAATATGAGCACAGCGGTTGATGCCCGGTATCTAAGTCGATGATGCTGAGCCGCCGGACTGCCAGCCCGACTTTTCCGCCGTGGGCATAATAATATCCTTCATCATCGGGACCGCGGTGGACGATTTGATCGTTCATCACTTTCAGGGCTGCCTGGTCCGCTTCTTTCTCAAATTGATAAAATCCACATATACCGCACATAATTCTATTTATCCTTTCCCACCTTTTAGTATGATAACTCGATTCGGATATTGATGCCGAGCCATCGCTTATCCTCATTCTTCTTCTCGGCAAAAAAAGGACAGTACGAGCTGCCGCTTTTTACTTTCACGTGATAAATATACCCACGGGCCACTTTCAACCCGTCGATTCCGTCAAAATCAAGCTGTTTGGTCAACCCTGGCCCGATTCCCAGCCACTTTTTTTTATGTTCGATTTGAAACCGCACCTTGTTCTTGACCGGGTTGTTATGCAGGAATACAGAAAATTTCGTCACTTTTTCCGGGGCCAATAACAAAATTTCCAGTTCATTTTTCCCCTCTGTCCAGAAACGCTCACCTTCTAAAGAATGAAAATTGTCATTGATGAAAAAAAGACGATACTTTCCGCCTATATCCAGGTTACGCGCGCGCGGATTTTCGTTGGTGGGGATATGAGAGTACTGCGTCTTTTCAACCGGAAAATACTTTATGGGAAACGATGTCCCTGCCATACGGGGCCGGTAAGAATGAAAGAGGGCATCCATAAACACGGGGGAGAGCAGGATGGCTGCCACCAAAAGGGGAACGAACGAAAACCGGAACAGCCGGTTTCTAAAACCTAAGAAGAAAAAGAAGGGAAAAATATTTAAAAAATAACGGTTACCTAAGGAACCGCTGCCGCCAAAATAGCTGTCAGCCGCATATAGGATGCAGGCCACTAAAATGGATACGATAATAGCGGTTAGAATAAACCAATCCTCGGCGGATTTTTTCTGCATAAAAAAAATAATGAACAAGAATAAAGCGGGGAAAAAATAGATAAACATACCGGTAAAACGGCCGAATATATAGTAAAACAGGTTCATTACCGCAATCTCCGGCGTGAGGTGAATCCGCTCCCAATAGTCGTCGGCTGTTGTTTTAGCCTGCGATACAAAGGTATATTCCGGCCTCTCATAGGGGAACCGGTTATAGAACGCGGTGCGGTCGCCGCCGTAATAGAGCTTATAACTCAATTCACCGGTCTGCTGGTAGTAAAATAAAACGAACCCGGCCATAAAAATCAGGCATACTAAGGAGAGTAGAACAAATTTCTTCCACTCTTTGCGATATAGTAATATTAAAAAAATAACGCCTACAGCAGCGAGATTTGTGGGTTTGGACAGGATAAAAACTGCAAAAAAGAAACCGGAAATATAAAAGGGGTAACGCTTTTTAAATTTGTAGAAAAAAAAGAAAAGGGCCGCGAATAAAACGAAAAAATTGAATAGGTCCGAGGTCATCCACCAGGTATATATCCAGCATACGGATGAGAAAATAAATATCAGAACAAAGGATAAACTTTGCCTGTGCGGGTGATATTGCAGCAGCAGCAGGTAACCCATTAAGATTGAAAAGAACAACATCAATCCATTGCACAGCAAAATTCCGTTTGTGTCGAATAGCCGAAAAAAAAGTGCGGCAAAAAGCGGGTACATGAAAGGTTTGGCATAGGTGATTTCCCCATCTTTACTTTTCTTAAGATAGATACCTACGGGACCGGCCGGAAACCTCTCCTCGATCCTGACAATATCTTCTCTGCGATACTTAATATCTAAATCGAATGCCAGGCTCTGGATAATCGAAAAATAACTCGATTCATCGGAAAAAAACCCCTTTCTTTGTTCATTGGGCACACGGGTTCCGAAAGAAAAAAATATGATGAATAGTAAAAATAAAACAAAGAATATTTTTATATTTCTTGTCACAACCAACTCTGCTTCACGTCAATCGTGGTGAAGCCGGCCTTAACGGGCCATCCCACACCCTTTATTTTTCTTCCTCACATAACAGGCGCAGTGGGTTATGCGAGATTATATAAACGATTGAAATTAGAAGCTTGCGACTGCTTTATCCTCGTCCTCAAAGGTCTCAAAAACCGTGATTAACTTCGTTACGGACAGCAGGTCTCTCACTTTCTGGGTCAGGTTTACAATTTTCACTACACCGCCCTCTTTTTTTACGGAGGTATATGACCTTACGACTTCACCAAGACCGGTAGAATCAAGATAGGGGACACTTTTGAAATTCAATAACAGTTTCGTCTCTTTTTCTTTGATCGCATTGTTTATCGCTTCTCTCAATTCGTCAATACCATCCCCAATAAGAATTTTACCTTTCAAATCAAGAATCGTTACGTCATTTTTTGATCTTTTTTCAATCTTCATCATTTTACTCCTTATGCTTAAATTAGCTTAAGTTATAACATAACAGCCACAAATTTTCAATCAAAAAAAATCAATTGCTTATTTTTCTCCGGTTAATGCCGATAATCCGATTTGCGCATCGTTAATTTTTTTATATAGTTTGGTTAACTCGTTTTCGTTAGCGGCAAAGGTTAGCGTGATATCCTCTGCTGAAGAACTCAAATGGATATTATCGATCATCTCTGAAAATTCTGCTCCCAATGTGGCCCCCGCCAAGGTTTTGACAAAAACTAAAACAGATATTAATTGCGCGTTGCCCTGCGCGTTTTTTGAGATCAGTTTGAATTCACCTTCCCAAACCTTACTTCTTTGATCGATATTTCCGGACACAATCTCCGCTTTTGATAAATCAAATTGAAATAACCCGTTCTCGTATTTTTTTTTCAGTTCTTCCGGTACGATAAAGGCAAAAGATGCCATGGCAGCGGAACAGGGGGTATTTAAATAAGACTCCATCTGTTCGCAGAGGAGAATACTCTTTCCTGTTCCCTGCGAAAGATCAATCACCCGCTTCATTTTTCCGGGCTTCCCCACAGCAATCGTTTTGTTATTAATAAACGAAAACGCAGCGTTTTCGATGGTCATATTTGTAAAGAAGGGGATACCGCTGTCTGTTAATTTGAAAATAATACAATCCTTATATGTCTCTTCAGCATAGGCTTTTTCATTCTCCTGCAGTTTGTCCTTCACGACAGCCAGAATTTTGTCCCTGTCGTAGTCTAACTCGAACAAAATTATCGCGTCGGCATCTTTTTCACTACTTAAATCGCTTACAAAAGCGGAAAAGAAGGCAATCGTAATTCCATGGACATCCCTTTCTATATCGACACCTGTATTCTCTAAAAAATCTAAATAGCAGTCAAGGATTTTCTTTTTCGATTGTTCCGCTTCATTTTTCTTCAAGCCGGAAATCTTTTCTTCAAAGAACTCCACTTCGGTTAATCGTTTTACATTCACATAAAAAATACCGGCAGCATCATCCGGGACCATTTTCAGAAGGGCAATATCTTTTATCGCTGTCCCCGGTTTTTTTCTACAACCCGGAAAAAAAAGTAAAAAACAAGTAAAGCCTATCGTCAACAAAAGGAAAAACTTTTTTTTCATTTTAACTCCCAACAATGGTTTTTAGTTGTTCTTATCAATGAACTGAAATTTCAAGACCGTTCTCCACAAGATCTCTAAGTCGAGCCTGAAGCTCCAGTTGCGGATATAATAGATATCAAATTCGATTCTTTTATCTAAAGGCGTATTCCCACGCAGACCGTGCACCTGGGCCCAGCCTGTCATGCCGGTTTTAACAGCGTGGCGCAGCATATATTTCGGGATATAATCCTTAAATTGCTCGACCAATTCCGGTCTTTCCGGTCTTGGCCCCACCAGGCTCATTTCGCCTTTCAAAACATTCAACAATTGAGGTAATTCATCGATGGACAATTTTCGCAGCACTTTGCCGATTTTTGTCACTCGTTTGTCCCCACGCGGCGACCAGATTGCCCCGGTATCTTTTTCGGCTTCTGTGATCATTGTCCTGAATTTCAACATTTTAAATATCTCCCCTTTGATCCCTACCCGGGGCTGCACATAAAACACGGGCCCCTTTGATGTGGCCTTAATCAAAATAGCCACGATCAAAAACACCGGGGAAATGAGGATTACCGCAGTCAGGCTGAAGAAAAAATCGAAAGCCCGTTTGAACACCAACTGCCAGCCGCGAAGGGGAATATCGCCGAGATTAATAATAGGGATTCCCTCGATGTGCTCCATGCCGGCTTTTAAAGAGAACATCTGCAAAATATCGGGGACCAACTTCACCTCTATCAAAAGATTGTTCGCCGTTTCGATCAGCTTCATAATGGTTTTATACTCTTTTGAGGAGAGGGCGATGAATAAATCCGTAATTTGATGTTTCTTCACTACCTTTTTAAGGTTATCGAAACTCCCCAAAACAGTTAGATCCTTATTTTTTTTTGTACTTAAAAACCCGGTTATCTCGATCCCGAAATGAGCATATTTTTTAAGATTTTCAGCAATGCCGACAGCCAGTTCTCCGGTTCCCGCGATCAACACTTTTGAAACCCCGTTCCGTTTAATATATATTTTCCGAAAGGTTTTAAAAACAATCAACCGGAAACCAAAGAGAAATAGTATGGCAATAGGGGTGTAAATCAATAGGAAAATATGGGAAATTTCAAAACCGATATGCTTGTAACGGCTGAGATAACTAAATATAAACAATATAATCAACGCCGAAACAATTGTATTTAAAACCACTAAAAAAAGATCATCAAGCCGGTTGCGCCTTAACCTGATTTTATAATACCCCTGATAGGAGAAGTGGATAATGTGCACCAACAATAGGAAGGGAATGATGACCAGGTATTTTCCGTATTCGGGCACCCCTTTCGGAACGGCAATCCAATTAGAGTTGAACCTTAACCAGAAGGCCAGGTTAAAAGTCAAAACAATGGCAAGGATATCACTGAGAATATAAAAATCGACAAGCTGTTTTCGTCTTTTTTTGATCATATCTTATTGGCCACTATCTTCTTAAATTCGGTTATGAACCGTTTTTTTGAGAATTTTAAACTATTTTCTCTCAGAAAGGAAGCACTAAACCCCATTTTTTTTATTTTTTCAACAGCAGTCTTAAGGTCGGCTTCCGTGCAGTTTTCAAACAGGATGCCGGTACCATCCGTTACAATATCCAGGACACCGCCCTTTTTATAGGCAACAACCGGTGTTCCGCAGGCCAGGGCTTCGACAAAAACGATTCCGAAATCCTCGATCCCGGCATACACAAAAGCAAGGGCATGTTGATATAGTTTTTTTAATTCTTCGTTTGATATGTCCTTCTTAAATTCGATATTTTTCCCGGCTATTTTTTTTAGTCTTTTTTCTTCCGGCCCTCTTCCCACAACGATCAACTTATCGCCGGTTTCATTAAAAGTTCTAACCAAAAGCTCCGTGCCCTTGTAGGGAACCAGGGCTGAAACGGTTATAAAATAATCTCGCTGCGGATTCTCTGCCGGTTGGTAGAAATCCGTATCCACCGGCGGATGGATCACATCCGCTTCACGGTGGTAGTATCGATGGATTCGTTCTTTAATAAAGCTTGAATTCCCGATAAACCGATCCACCCGGGCCGAACTGGTGACATCCCAGGTCCTCAACCTGGTAAATTGACGTTTGATATAAGATTTCTTCAGACCCTTTACTTTGCCGAAATAGGAGTAATATTGATCCCAGATATAGCGCATGGGCGAATTAACGTAGCTGATGTGAAACGAACCGGGGAAAGGTATGATGCCTTTAGCCACACAATGGGAAATGCTGATAATCAATTCATAATCTTCCAGATTAAATTCTTCGACGGCAGCCGGGAACAGGGGTAAAAAATAGCGGTATTTTTCCCGGATAAACCGGTATTTATTCAGGGCTGATGTGATGATTTTGTGGGATCTTATCTTTTCGGAGATTTTCTCCTCTTCTAAAAATAGGGTTAAAATATCGGCATGAGGAAAAATATCTAAAATTTCTTCCAGGACTTTTTCACCACCGCGCATACCGTTCAACCAGTCATGAATGATTGCCACTTTTCGTTTCATTTTAGTATTCCCTATTTTACACTTACTCGGAAAATAAATCAAATTCCCTTTGAGGGAGAACGTTTTTTGCCTGACAAAATTAACCAAAAATCGCGATATGTCAAGTGTTTTTTCCAATAAAGAATCCAAATGGAGGAAAAATTTATAAAAGTTGACA
>JAGLQA010000160.1 GCA_023137075.1 Candidatus Aminicenantota bacterium | reverse complement strand
CATAGTTTCTTATATCATAGATAGACAAATTTTTCAAATGCTATCCCAAACATAATTTTTTAGCAAATGTGAATTTATAGAGAATGTTTTTTATAAAAAAAATAAAATTTGGGATGATTTAGCTTATTATAGCTTTATTTTAACGATTGGGGATTCTACTCATGCGAAATTGATGGAAAATAACTATTCAGTTTTGGGAAGTGCTTTGCCGTTATTGAGTGAAATCGCCTCAGGTAGTGAATTGGGAACCTGCCTGACAAATCGAACGGCCCTTTTCCCCTCTTCTTTGTGACAAAAACCTGTGCGTGATTTTTGCATTCGCCTGAACCAAAATTTGAATAACCGGGGGAAAGGGTTGACAATCGTTTCTCTTTTGCATATATTGGTTTTTGGAGGAAACATGAACGAAAAAGATGCTATTCAATTTACACTACCTGACAGGTTACCGTCAAAAAAAAAATTTATGGACGGAATCAGAAGAGCCCCGAGTAGAGGCTTCAAATTGTCCCCACCCCAGGCAAAGATCGCATTAAAGAATGCGCTGCGATATATCCCGCCCCACCTTCATAAAGAGATCGCACCGGAATTTATGGACGAACTCTATACTAAGGGTAGGATTTACGGCTATAGATACAGACCGGAAGGTAAACTCTCCGGGAAATCCGTCGATTCATATAAAGGAAACATTATCGAAGCCAGGGCATTCCAGGTGATGATCGATAATAACCTGGATTTTGATGTCGCTCTCTATCCCTATGAACTGGTCACCTACGGAGAGAGCGGCCAGGTGTTCCAGAACTGGATGCAGTACGACCTGGTCAAACGCTACCTACAAGAGATGACCGGTGAACAAACCCTGGTCATCTATTCCGGTCACCCCTTAGGACTTTTCCCCACAACGAAAGACGCGCCCCGGGTTGTCTCAACCAACGGCATGCTGGTCGGGCTTTTCGATAACATGGAATCATTTCATACGGCCGCCGCCATGGGAGTTTCGAGCTACGGCCAGATGACTGCCGGAGGCTGGATGTACATCGGTCCCCAGGGGATTGTCCACGGCACATATATTACCCTGATCAATGCGGGCCGGCTCTATCTTAATATTCCCCAGGATAAAGACCTGGCCGGTGTCGTTTATGTCAGCTCGGGATTAGGTGGAATGAGCGGCGCCCAGACCAGGGCCGTCGAGATTGCCGGGGGAATCGGAGTGGTGGCGGAAGTCGATTACTCCAGGATTGAAACCCGGCACAACCAGGGTTGGGTGGCAAAAATATCCGAAAATTTAGACGAGATCGCCGGCTGGATCGACGAATATCGCCAGAAAAAGCAGCCGGTATCGATTGCCTATCACGGCAATATCGTTGATCTATGGGAATACCTGGTCAAACACGACATCAAGATCGAACTCGCCTCGGACCAGACATCCTGTCACGATGCCTACGGCGGTGGATATACCCCGGCCGGGTATACCTTCGCCGAGGGAAGAAAGCTTTTAAACGAGAATCCCACGCTCTTCGGAGAAAAAGTGAACCAATCCTTGATCAAACAATTTCATCTCATCCGGGAAATGGTTGAGCGGGGCACCCACTTCTGGGATTACGGTAACTCCTTCCTCAAAGCTGTTTATGATGCCGGGGCCAAAGAGGTGGCATTGTATGAAAATCTTCCCTCTGAAGGATTTATTTATCCCAGTTACGTGGAACATATTATGGGGCCCATGTGTTTCGACTACGGTTACGGGCCTTTCCGCTGGGTTTGCCTGTCGGGAAAAACCGAAGACTTAAGGAAAACCGATCAGGCAGCCATGTCCTGTATCGATCCCACCCGCGGAGGTATGGATAGAGATAATTATGAATGGATCCGGAACGCGGAACGGTACAATCTCGTTGTGGGCACGAAAGCCAGGATCCTGTATTCCGATGCCGAAGGCAGGGTGAATATTGCGCTAACCTTTAATAAAATGATAAGAGAGGGCCAGGTCGGGCCCATCCTGATCGGCCGGGACCACCACGATGTCTCCGGGACCGATTCACCCTTCCGGGAAACAGCAAATATAAAAGACGGCAGCAATGTGACCGCGGACATGGCGGTTCATAATTTTGTGGGAGACGCTTTCAGGGGTATGTCGATGGTTGTCCTGTCTAACGGCGGCGGTGTCGGAATCGGCAAGGCCTTTAACGGCGGTTTCGGTCTTGTTCTGGACGGCAGCGAACAAAAAGATAGAATAATAAAGTCAGCCATGGATTGGGACGTGATGAACGGCGTGGCCAGACGCTCCTGGGCAAGAAACGAAAATGCCCTGCAGGTGGCACGCCGATGGAACATAAAACACAGAGGGGAGGGTCACCTAACGCTTCCCTATTTGACCGACGAAGAACTGATTGATGAAGTGATATCGGGGAAACTGAACACATGACATGGGAAAAGGAGGATATAGAAATGAACCTAAAAATTAAAAATGATAAAGAGAAATCAATCGTATTTTTATCCGGGAATATCGATATTCAGGCTGCCGAAATTTTGAAAAAAAACCTGTTCCGGATCTACGAGAACGATAAAAAAAAGATCGTCCTCGATTTTAAGGAAGTCCACTCCATCGGAAGTTCAGGCATTGGCGCCCTCATCTTTTTCCACAAAAGATTCCTTGAACTGGAAGGGAAAATACAAATAATCAATGTAAACAGGGAGATTAGGTCGCTTTTCGGGATAATAAAACTTGACGATCTGTTTGAGATAAGCGAAACCGCTTTGCCCTGATTCGACATTTTAATTTTTTAACAAATCTACTGCCTGTTCCTTGAATAGCAAGCGATACGCTTTTATATCCATACTTTCTGGCAAAAAAGAGGGATTATTTTTCAAACAATCTGATAATATTATACTCAATAAAATTTGATTAAATTGTTGACAAGTAGATAAAAATCTACTATAATATTAATGGAAAATAAAAAAAAAGGAGTTGAAAAATGGGTAAAATAATAGGAATTGATCTTGGAACAACAAATTCGGTAGTAGCCATTATGGAAAAAGGGGAAGTGAAAATTATCCCCAATTCGGAAGGTGGTAGAACTACCCCTTCGGTGGTCGCATTTACCAAGGATGATGAAAGACTGGTCGGACAGGTTGCGAAAAGACAGGCAATAACAAATCCTGAACAGACGATATATTCGATCAAAAGATTCATGGGCAGACGGATGGCGGAAATCGCCGAAGAAACAAAAATGGTGCCCTACAAGGTGGTTAAAGGGCCCAAGAACGATGCCAGGGTTGAAGTTAAAGGCAAGCAGTATTCGCCGCCCGAAATCTCAGCCTTAATCCTGCAAAAGCTGAAAGAATCGGCTGAAGATTACTTAGGCGAAAAGGTAAGCGAAGCCGTCATCACAGTCCCTGCATATTTTAACGATTCCCAGAGACAGGCAACAAAAGACGCCGGTCGAATCGCCGGTCTCGAAGTAAAAAGAATCATAAACGAGCCCACTGCGGCCGCATTGGCATATGGGCTTGACAAGAAAAAAGATCAACTGGTTGCCGTATTCGATTTTGGCGGAGGTACCTTTGATATCTCTATCCTGGAGATAGGTGAAAATATTGTAGAAGTAAAATCAACCAATGGAGACACCCACTTAGGCGGAGATAACATCGACCAGAAACTGATCGATTGGATTATCGAAGAATTCAAGAAAGACCAGGGAATCGATCTTTTCAAAGACAAGATGGTACTGCAGCGCTTAAAAGAGGCGGCGGAAAAGGCAAAAATTGAACTCTCCACCACCATGGAAACGGAAATTAACCTGCCCTTTATTACCGCCGATGCCTCGGGCCCCAAACATTTGGTAATGAAATTGAGCCGCTCTAAGTTCGAGCAATTGGTCGGGGGCATCATCGAGCGAATAAAAAGTCCCTGCATGAAAGCCATAAAAGATGCCGGTGTCCAGCTTTCCGAAATAAAGGAAGTCATTCTGGTCGGTGGTTCCACGCGAATCCCCATGGTCCAGAACCTGGTCAAAGAAATTTTCGAACAGGAGCCGGGCAAGGTAGTCAATCCCGATGAAGTGGTTGCCGCCGGCGCAGCGGTACAGGGCGCGGTGTTGGGCGGTGAGGCCAAAGATATCCTCCTGCTCGACGTGACCCCTCTGTCTTTGGGTATCGAAACCTTAGGTGGAATCACCCATAAGCTCATCGAACGAAACACGACTATCCCAACCAAAAAAACCGATATATTCACCACTGCCGACGACAACCAGGCCAGCGTTGAAATTCACATCTTACAAGGTGAAAGGGAAATGTCCCGGGATAACCGGACCTTAGGAAAGTTTATGCTGACCGGTATTCCCCCGTCGCCCCGCGGAGTTCCCCAGGTCGAAGTTACCTTTGATATCGATGCCAACGGTATACTCAATGTTTCGGCAAAAGACCTGGCCACCAATAAACAGCAGACCATTACCATCACATCGTCCAGCGGTCTGTCCGAGAACGAGATCGACCAGATGGTAAAAGACGCGGAGAAACACAGCTCTGAGGACAAGGATAAGAAAGAAGCCATCGAAGAAAAGAATAAGTTAGACCAGGTCGCCTATGGACTCGATAAACTGGTAAGGGAAAACAAGGATAAAATACCCGAAGAGATGGCCAAAGAAGTGGAAGACGCGGTCAAGAAAGCGCAGGATGCGGTTAAGAGCGAAGACCGGGAAAGAATCAAGTCCGAGTTCGAGAATATAACCAACCTGTCGAATAAGTTAGGGCCTGAGCTCTACAAGCAAGCCCAGCAGCCCGGTCAGTCTCCCCCCGAAGGAGGCCCCCAGGCCGGAGGCCCGGCAGGCGGTCCGGCAGCGGATAATCCCGGCGAAGACGGCGATGTCATAGATGCCGAGTATGAAGATATCGACAAAAATAAAAAATAAAAAAATGGGGCAGGCGTAATGCCTGCCCTATCCCTTCATTCATGTCGCCAACCTTGCCCGAAGGGCCACCGAGCGATTATTCTATTTTCTTCAAAAAACTATCTTCATAGGAAAAGACATATGTCCCCGGTTTGTTTTTTAATCCTATAATCTTTTCCGGGGGGACAATTTCACCATAAAGATTCTTATCCGGGTAGTAAAGATTAAGTAAGGAATTAAAACCGTAAGCGATAACCTTTGACGGTGAATATGTGTCGCCGTGATGTTTATCCAGGATGACAATTGTAGATTCCGCCGGGATGCCGTGAAGGGTATAAACAACCTGTTCGCTAAAACGGGCGCTCGCTTTCCCTTTTTCGCCGATAGGCACGGCTTTTAAGAAAAGGTATCCCACCCAGCCCACAGCCAACATGCCGATTAGAAGGCCGGCGGCATATCTCAACAAACCTTTCCGCGGCGGCAATCTTTTCCCCCAGGAGGAAATAACGGTTAATACGGCAACATGAAGTCCCACCTGGGGGAGATAAACGTAAAGATCGGATCGCGCCGGTATGGGCAGTAAGGGCAGCAGGAAAACCAGGAACCATAATAACCCGGAGACGAATACCTGGAGATTGAAGGTTTCCGTCTCTTGCGCCCTTGTTTTTATAAACAGGTAAACAGCAGCCGTTATAAGTAAAAAACCGATAATAATATATAAATCCAAAAGACCGGCCCGGACAACGTACTCGCCCATGTTTTTGAGTATTAACAGCGGTGAAAAGGAGTAGCGATAAACATCCGGGGCAGTAAAAGGCGACATGGCATCGCTGTTGAAACGAAGCAAAAAATAGACGATCAAGGGCGGCGCAAAGACGGCGATTGAGATTAAACCGGATTTAATTCTTTTTAGAAAACTGTCCGTCTTTGTCTCCCCGGTAAAACCGAAAAAAACAAAGAGGAATATAAAAAGCGGAGCGGCGGCAGCGGTTTCCTTTGACAGCAGGGCGGCAAAATAGGCAAGAGCCGTCAAAAGGAAACGAAGGGGATTTTTTTTCGGCAGCCGCGCGTATAAGTAAAGAGCGAGAAGCAAAAAAAAGGAGAAAAGCAGGGTGGTGCGGCCCGATATCCAGCCCACAGCCATATTGACCCCCTTGGCATTCAGGGTGAAAAGCAGGGTGGCCCAGATGGCATAGGGTTTTGTCTTTTCCCAATATGAAAGGAGCAGGTAAACCAGTAAAATATTCAGCAAATGGAGCAAAAGGTTGAAGAGGCCGTAAGGCCGGGGAGCCATCCCGTGCAAATGATATTGCAGCCCGAAGGATATCCCCACCAAGGGGCGGAAGAAACCGGTTGTCCGGCTGAAAGGTGCCAGGAAATCCACCTTGCCGTCCGGGACCACATTTTCCAACCAGGTCAGGTCGTCGGTCACGAATCCCCGGCCCACCTGCGGTGCAAAGATGACACACTGCACGATCAAAAGCCCGGTCAGCACTAAAAGAGGAGACGAATTTTTTTTTTTTACCATGGTCATTTATACACCATAAAAGACTTATCCGTCAACTTTTCCTCATAACTCTTACGGGCTATCTCTACGTCACTCTGAATCAATGTCGAATCTATATCTATTATTATTTCCTGTAATCCTAAAATTCCCATCAAACTTAGTCTGGGCGGCCGCAAGGGCACGCCCCTACAGGGTTTCAGTAGATGAACAATTTTTGTAGGAGCAGGGCTTACCTCTGCCCAATTTCATCGAAAACGTAGAAATAACACGGGTTTTGCGATTTTGATGGGAAATCTGGGAAACATAAAAATTCTTGACTCTTCTTCCCGGCAGTGCTACAATAAGTTGTATGATTTTATAATCGTGAACAATTATTCCTTTATTATTTTTCAATAAAATATTTAAGGAAAGGATGTGAATTTGAACTATAGCAATTATGAACCTATAACTACAGCATTACTCCTGGCAGCCGGTACGGGGAGTCGCCTGTATCCTTTGACGCAGAACATGCCTAAATGTCTTACAATGGTTAACGGGACGTCCATACTTGAACGGCTTATCACCTGTTTGGATCAGCAAGGCTTCAAACGCCTGGTTGTGGTCACAGGGTACCTGGAAAATTGTATCCGGGGGTTTCTAAAAACGCGGAATGGCGGTATGACAATCGATTATATTTTCAGTCCGCTTTATAAAACGACCAATAACATATATTCACTCTGGATGGCCCGTAGAATTATTAATGAGCCGTTCCTGCTGATTG
>JAGLQA010000016.1 GCA_023137075.1 Candidatus Aminicenantota bacterium | reverse complement strand
TTGGAAAAAAGATTGTACTTAGCTTATTAATTTTAACTTTTTTAGTAAGCGGCAATAATGTTTTAGCAACTGAAGAAGAAGCCGGGAAAATGTTTTATTCGGAATTGCAGAAAAAAGCGATGGAGGCTGTTGAGAGTATATTGCATGTGAAGCTGTATCCGATAGAGTATCCCTCACAGGGTGACTTTTTTTGGAACTATCTAAATGCAAACCAGGTTTTCAATGAAAGCACTTTCAACTACATCAGTGCGCGCGTATATCCTTCTAAAAATATACCCGGTACTGCAAAGCTTTCTTCTCCCGGGGGGTTCCCCAATGCGTATTCCGAGGTACTCAACAATATGGAATATGTATTGAGTTCAGGAAACCAACAAAAATTGCAGGATAAGCAGACCGAAGCAACTGTCCAGGCACAGGCGATTATCAGCGATTATCAGACGACCTTTGGTACTATAACAGAGGATGACATGAAAAGCGCAGGTGTGAAAACCAAACAAGACTTTGTCATTTCCTACATTTTGGGCAGTCAATGGAGCGGCAGGGGGGATAATGAGCCCCTGACCTATACTGAAATGGCCGATGCGCGGAATCTGAAGAAATTGCTGCCGAAGATGCCTGCTTCCGGCGACCAGGTTGTAACCGATGTGTCGATCTACCTGTCAAAAATGAGTTCGGTAAATGCTTTGTCTGATAAAATACAAAATGGAGTTTGGATTATCGCGCAATTGAAGAACAATTCCCAGGATCCCACTAAGAATAATGGCGGGATAAAGACCTTTAATCCGGTTGATGGAAGTGTGAGTGAAGGATTCCAGGTGGGCTACAAGATCAACTCTGCCATCTCAACAATCACCAATGATTTGAAAAACACGGGAAGGATCATCAGCCTCGGTATGAAGACACACCAGGCCAGCGGGAACCAAATATCTGTTAGCATCGATGGCCAGGCGGGTTTCAGTATCGGTTCCTGGCTCAGATTCAGCACTTCGGCTAGCATGACATATGATATGTCAAGGGCCCAGGGAACCAGTACGGATTGCTCGGTCACAATAAAGTGGGAAGGCTACTCCATTGTACCGGTAGCGACTGAAGCCTGGCAGCAGGCCACAAATCGTGGTTGGTATTATGGAGACCCCATCGCACAGGCAATTAAAAACCAGGGCAAGGATGTCGACGGTTTTAAATTCTTATCGACACCGCCCTACAACATGGCAGAATTTGAGAATGGAGGGAACTTCGGGATGTTAGATAACCTGCTGATTGCCAACTACCCGACGATTGAGATCACCTATACAAACGCTAATTTCTCGAGCTTCAAACAAGCCTGGAGTGAGAAGGTGAGTGGAAACCTGACACTTTTCGGTTTCATCAAGCTGGGCAGCTTCAGTCAAGGAGCTTACGGCAGCAGTTATTCCGAAGGTGCCGACAACAGCACGTTTACCGTGAAATTTTCTGCATCACCGGAAGTCACGAGTGTGCCCCAAAATCAGAAGACTGCATACGTGATCGGCGGCACGGTGGTAAACCCGGAAGGGACAACAGATTAAGGGCCAGAAGTCTAACATATAACACAAAGTTCCCGGCAGCCGGACGCTGCTTCGCTGCCGGGAACTCTTATCTCCAGCCAAATAGAAAGGAGTTTCGATATGAAAAATAAAAATGCAGGAAGTTTCAATCAAGGAATATGTAATCGTCTCTACGCGGGGTGTAATGAGCAATTTCTTCGTGAACTTACCGATGCAATAAACAAGGTGATTGCCGATATCTACCATACTCAGATCACATTGATTATGAATTCTCCTCTTTTCACGTGGTACTACCATAACTCCAACCAGGTATTCAACGAAAGCACTTTCGATTACATCAGCAAGCGGGTATTTCCAGGGGATTGCCCGGGAACGGCTAAGCTATCGCCTGCCGGTGGGTTCCCTAATGCCTACTCCCAGGTAGTTAACGCAGTCGAGTATACCCCGAGCACTGGAGACGAGAGAAAAATAGAAGAAGCCCAGCTCAATGCAGCAGTCCAGGCGCAGGCTATCGTTGTCGATTACCAGGATTTTTTTGGTGAAATTACCTACCAGGACCTTGTCGAAGCCCAAAAAAATTACGGAGATTGGGCCAGCCATACTAAATTCGACTATATAATCACCGTGGTTTTGGGCTGCCAATGGAGCGGGAAAAAAGACCCGCTGACATACTCTAAAATGGCCAATGCAAAGAATCTGAGGAAATTGCTCCCAAAGGCACCCCATACTAATGAAGCTGATAAAATAATAAAAGATGTGTCAAGTTACCTCGATATGATGGAACCAGTCAATAAAGTATTGGATCAGACACAGCAAGGCTCCTGGGCAATTGCCCGGTTGAAAAATAACACGATGTACCCCTCCGCTGACAATGGCGGGATGGAAACTGTCGATCCCATTACAGGCCAGGTCTCTACAACGCTCCAGGTAGGCTATAAAATATGCCGGCAATTGAAAGATATCCAGGGCGACCTGGAGGATGAACAACGAATTATTAAGGTCGAAATACCTTTCCAGGAAAATACTCAAATGGAAAAGCCTGAAAGCCCCTGCGTCAAACCTGCCGGCTTAACCGTATTAGTGCAGAGTTTTTCAAAAAAAAACATCTTCTATCATGATATGCTCAAAATTCCAGGGAGCAGCCAGGAAGGATCAATTGAAATCGAGTACCAGGGATACTCCATGGTACCGATAGCTCCGCTGGCCTGGTCGCCTGACACCGACATCGGTTGGTATTCTGCGAAGCCGATTGCCCGGGCATACGAAAATGACAAAAAGGACGTCACCGGTTTTACGTTTTTGGGAGATCCAGGCTACAATCTCCAGCCCCTGGATGCTGGAGGCAACTTCGGATTCCTCAGGAATCTACTCATCTGCAACAACGTATCGAGAACCACCATCAACTACAAGAACGCCGACTTCAAAAAGTTAAAAAATCACTGGAAAAAATACTGTGATGAGAATGAGATGGTTAATGGGCTCCTTACACTATCCGGTGTTCTTAACAAAGGAGATGTCAGTGAAAAATTTTTCTATTCCGGTAAATTAAAATCCGGCCCTTCGAACAACGAATTTTCGGTAATTTTTTCTGCATCGAAAAAACAATCAACAGTGCCACTGCTTGAAAGAACCGCGTATGTCATTGGAGGTAATTTTGAGTTTCCGGCGGTAAACGAATGAGCCTAAGAGTAAGAGGGTCTAAGAGGTGGCTTGTTTTAATACATTTTTTCAAAGCGAATGTTGCAAAACAAACCCCCTGTTTAGTGAGTAGGCCCCCAAACTCAGGTTGGATAGAAAGGAGGAAAGGGGAAAGAAGAAAGGCAATCACCGGAAAGGTGTCCAGATGGTATTCGTCTTAAATGTTTTAGTTGCGGTTCTATCGATTCCTAATTGCATGCACCAATAATTGACCGCTTTTTTACCGAGGTTCCTATTTTTAATGAGCACCTCTTTGAATTTTTCCATCCCGTATTTCTGTTGAACCTCTTTGATATAATCGAATCCACCAAAATTGATGGCTCTTTCAATTTCAATCTCCGGCGAAACAAATCCCGGTTTTCTGTCCCAGAAGAGTTCTTCTCTCACTTTATAAACTCCCTGAAAAATTCTTTTATCTTCAACCATTGGTTTTTTCCCAATTCCATTTTATCTTTGTTCTCTTTAATCATAATAATATTATCCACCTCTTTTTCCGCATCCTCAAAATAGACAAATGACGTTTTCAGCTGATATTCATAGTTACTCTCCAGCTCATATTTTTTTATTATTAATTTTAAGATATCATCGAAACGATGGCCTGTTTTTCTCAAAATACGATAAAGATCGACAAAATCTTTTGCCGATCCCCTTTGGGAGATTGCAATTGATTTCATTGCTTCAATATCATCCAATGAAGCGAGAGGACAGGTTGTGCCATCTGCAAGATGAATGGTTTTATTTTCTACCAGGTTGTCATAAGGAAATAAAAATAAAGAAAATTTAATCTTTTCTTTTGAAAGAAACAAAATGACGGTGTTCTTTTCCATTAATTCCACCTGGACATCATCAAAACATTCTTTCATTTCGGGGATAAACAGTTCAGAGTTGAAAGGGGTGGGAGTAAAAAAATCCAGGTCTACGGATATTCGATGTTTTAAATAAAAGTAAACGGCAGTACCACCGGCAAGGTAACTCTTTTCAGGCAGCAGACTGCATTTTAACAAATGGCTTAAATGTTTTTCCAGTATTTCAAGAATATTTCCCTTAACCATGATTCTATTTTACCATTAAATTTGATTATAAACAAGCTATTGAATCC
>JAGLQA010000159.1 GCA_023137075.1 Candidatus Aminicenantota bacterium | reverse complement strand
CTCACTGCGCCGAATCCACCTACTTTTTTGATCTACGCGGATTTCGGCTTCGCTCAAACAGTGAAATTTTGCCCCTGAAAAAGGGCCGCTCAATTTGTCAGGCAAAGTAACGAATGCGGGTGACGCAGTGCGTCTATCCTAATTTCGCCCTTAATTTGGCAAAATTCCCTGAGGCGATTTCACTCAAAAAGGGCAAAGCATTTCCCAAAACTGAATGGTTACAAATTACACCCTGTAAACGCTCTATATTAAAGTGTTTCCAGACATGAGTAAAAATATTCTGCCAGAAAATGGCACGATTTCACGACAAGGTAACCATAACAATTCTCCTGGGGTTGCTAAAAAGAGGGGATTATATTATCATAGGGTTTAAAATCCTTGGAGTTTTGTTATGGATGAAGAGGAAATCAAAAAAGTATGCCAAATACATTCCTTTTTGGGTATAATTCTTTATTTAACGTTTTTGTAGTTTGATAAACTAAACCCACCTGTGGTGTCCGAGAAGCGACTATCAATCTTTTCCGGGACATAATTCCGGACTTCATTATCCATAATTAAGTTCTTTTTGTTTTATGTGACTGTTATGTAACTAAAGCATGTTTACTAATCCGTAGAGGGTTGATAATAAAGGATTTCTTATGTTACTGAAGCTAAAATATATACACACCCAGTGGGGACGCTCATTTTTAATTAACTATGACGTGTGCTTTTTGTTCTCAAAATAAGTGTTTAACTTATCAGGTATTGACTGAAAAATTTTTAGAGTATCTTCTTCGGCTTTTTCAGAAGTCCAACCTTCCTTTTTCAATAAATCAACAATTACTTTTTTACTATCTTGAAATCTTTTCTCGGTCGAATCCGGTCTAATAATAAGCTTTTTGTCTTCTAATTGTTCAAGAATTTGAGATATAAATTCATTGACTTCTTCTTTTTTTATTAGTCTGTCTCTATCTTTTTTTTTGGTTATCATTTCGTCTAAACGAGCAGAAATATAGCCGGATGCTACTCCAATAAAGAAATTAAAAAGAACATTTGAGACTAAAAGATCAAATATCTCGAAAGGTGGACTAAATCTTGCGGATTTCTCTTCTTTAGAAATAGAATTGCTTTTATACCAACCTGAGCTAACAAGAATTTTAGAAATATCGTCTTGAAGTTCTTTGATTATTGCTGAATTTTGTGTTTTCATTTTTATTACCCTTTAAATAAACATTCAATAAATGTAGAAAATCCTTTTCTTATTGAGTCAGCCGGGATTTCTCCTCTAAGAGATCGCCGAACTGTATTTAAAAAATCGCTATCTGGTTTCCCATAAAGTTTAAATGATTTAAGTGTGGTTTTGGCTTTATTTTTTTCATTAATTATAATATCTGCTATTGTTCCAAGCTTAAAAAAATCCCAAAACGCTAAGCCCACGTCCATTTTTATATCCGAATAGGGTAAATCGTATCTCTCAAATAATAATTTGCTCCTTAAAACTGGCACAAGTTCATCATCATTATCGCTGGAACGAAAAGTTACTGTACTAATGGGATAAGCAAAATCTATTTTATCAGGTCTTTGAAGTAATTTTTCCATATCTTCTAATAATTGAGTCGTCAAAACCCGATATATCGTAGGAGAAAAGATCCCGTCCAAATAGTCTTCAGTTATGTCGTTAAACAATTCCTTAAAATCCTCTGGATTGTATTGAATTCCGATAGAAATACCTTTCTCCTCTAAATGTAATAAAAGTCTGGAGGATAATTCCTTTATATTTATATTAGGTTCATTTCTTATTGTATCCTCGCAAAATTCAAGTATGATTTCAAAGCGAGCGTCGACATTTTGGTTTAATCCTATAACGTTATTTTCTTCTGACCCATAAGGAAGTACATTCCATATGTCAACTGCAGCAGCACTATCAAAAATACTTCTTATGAATAGACCTTTCATCTCCATTTCTTCATTTAAATTTTCTAAAATAAATTGGGCTCTCTCATATGTTTTTCTAACAAATGGATAATGATTGAAGGTAAAGAGCTTATATTGCTCTACTATTTCCTTTAACCCCAAAGACTTTGCATAATCAATGGTATGAAACAACGCGAATGTTTCATCTAATATTTTAGTATAGTCAAAAAAAGCCCTGGCAGTTTTATCTATATTTATTAGTTTTTTATACGTGCCCTCTTTATCACCTAATGTAGGAAACCAATAAAACAATTGGTGAATTTTTAACATAGTAAAAGTAATATGTATAAAACCAATTATGGTTCTTAAGTTAATATGCCTATGTCCCATTTCATGCTCAAAAGAGCAAAGATATTTAAGCTTGCTTTCGTAATTGTTGTTAATGTTTGGTTCATTATCATAATTTTCGGTAAATTTTATCGGACACCACAACGTATCATATTGAGGGAAGTAACATGGGGATTTAGCATTTATTGTAGGTAGGAAAATTCCACCTCTAAACATTTCTTCTGGTAAAAAAATCTCCACATTTACCTCCGGTTTCCTTTGGCCTTTTTATATATCATAAATAATTATACGAAAAATATGGATGTTTTTCAATATTTGATCTCAAATTCATTTTTCTTATTGTTTCTCTTTCATAAACTTTTGTTAAAAAATAAATTCACCATGTATAGTGGGAAATCGTCGAGATGACGCGTAGCATACTTTTCGATAACATAAGCCTGATGCGGTTGAATTGATTAACTTCCGGCGAGCCCACCACGTAGTCAGTGGATGATGGCCGGAAAACAGGGGCGCTGCGTGACTTTATTACTTTGTCTGTTCGTTCTATTCTGGAAATAAATTGAAAAAGTAACAAAGTCACGCACCGGGCACATTTCCGGATTACCCAAAAGCCATACAGGACGAACATAAAAAAAATTTCACAGCAACCACCTAGCAAAATCGCTATTTCATAAATTCATGAAATACTTGACAACTTGCTTTTTTTATTCTATAATATCTTATGCTAAACGGAGATTTTTTTTATGAGCAGTACGCCCTGGTTTGCAAAGCGATTGTCAACCCGGTACGATTAAAGATCATTGAGGTGATTAGCGACAGGAAGATGAATGTTTCGCAAATCCGGGAAAAGATGAATATTTCCATGAGTAATCTTTCCAATCACCTGAGCGCCCTCCACCTGATGGGTGTCCTGGGCAGGGAAAAAAAAGGAAATTTCATCTATTATTTTCTAACCGACCTGGATCTGCTGGGCGTGCTTGAGAAGATGAAAAAAGTAGTGGGGGCTATTGTGGCGAAACGGGACGGACTGATAAAAAAGCAAAAAAGAGTTTAAAAAAAAATGGTGTAAAATTACGGAGGTAACATGGATGTGAACGAAACGATAGAATCGTTGAAGAAACAAATGGCTGAACTTAAAGAATCCACCGAAAAAAACCAACTATCCATGGTGGTTTTCAGTGGAGACTTAGATAAGCTGCTGGCATCGTTTATCATTGCGACCGGTGCCGTAGCAATGGGACTCGATGTGGTCATGTTTTTTACTTTCTGGGCAACTTCTGCCCTCCGGAAGAAAAAAGCTAAAGTCAAAGGCAAAGATTTTTTCGGCAAGATGTTCGGTTTTATGCTGCCGAAGGGCAGCACGAAAGTAAAACTATCGAAGATGAACATGGGCGGGATGGGCACTGCCATGATGAAAACTTTGATGAAGAAAAAAAATGTGCAATCTTTAGAGCAGATGATCGACCTGGCGGCTGAGTTAGACGTCAAAATATACATCTGTGAGATGTCCATGGACCTGATGGGATTCAAAAGAGAAGAGATGATCGATTATCCCCATCGGAATTTTGTCGGGGTGGCCACGTTCTTAGAGGTGGCTGGTAACAGCAAAATCCAGCTTTTTATATAATATAAGGAGGATTCAAATGAGCGATGAAATCAAAGTAGACGTTGAGATGGACCTGAAAGGTCTCGCCTGTCCGATGCCTGTGATTAAGGTAAGCCAGCAGATAAAAAAGATGACAACCGGCCAGATCCTGGCTGCAGAAACAACGGACCCGGGCGCGCATACCGATTTCCCGGCCTGGGCAAAAACCAGCGGTAATGAAATTCTCAAAATTGAAAAGGGTGACCCGGAATCAAAATTTTTCATTAAGAAACTGAAATAAACATAAAATAAATCCGAACCACAAAATTGCGTTGTTTTAAACAAATTCAAATGATCGAAAAAAGGTTGACAGGAATTATAGGATTTTACCAAAATTATTGGTAATAAAAATTCGTTCATGGTATAATCGGTTTTTAAATTTTATGTGAGGATTAAGCATCATGTGGGATAGTATTTTTTACTTTGTAATGGTACCGATGGTATACATTGCCGCTGCAATTTTTATCCTCGGTATCCTTTTTAAACTGGCTATGATTTTATTGTCTTCCTCCCTGCCGGGTACCCTGGGAATATTCCCGAGGAAAGTCCCGCAGCCCATCGGGATTCTCAAAGATTCGTTATTGGTGCCCACGGCCTGGAGGCACAGCAAAATTTTCTGGTTCGTTACCATCGCTTTCCATGCGGCGTTCTTATTGCTCTTCATCGGCCACTTAGAATTGATCAGGGAAATCAAGCTGATACAAATCATTCCCCACGACATTTTTTTAGGCGCCGGGTTTGTGGGCATTGTCCTGATTATCACCACACTCTATTATCTGTTCAGGAGATTCGGTTCCCCGGTACGGGGCATATCCGTCCCGGAAGACTATATCCTGCTGCTGCTGCTCTTTCTTACCATGGTCTTCGGCAGCCATTTGAATTTAGCTGCCAGGTACTCGGAGACGGGATTGGATATCACGGCAGCCGATTACCGGGCCTACCTGAGCAGCCTCGTTGCGTTCAAACCGGTTGTCCCCGAAGAAATCTCCTATTCCCCCCATTACGTAATGGTCGTTCTCCATATCTTATTTGCCAACCTGTTCTTTATCTTCTTCCCCTTTAGTAAGATGATTCACGCGGTCTTCACCTTTTTTGCTCATAGATTAAAGAGGGAATAGTACAATGGAAAAACAAAAAATAAAGGAATTAAAAAAACTGCTGAAGTCTCGCCTGAACCGGCCGATGCGATATTACCTTGATCTATGCACCCGCTGCGGTTTGTGCTACGATACCTGCCATGCCTATTACGGAATCCCCAAAAAAGAGTATTCTCCCGTTCACAGGGCGGAGGTGGTTCGTAAGATTTTCAAGAAATACTTCCGCCTGTCCGGGTTATTACTACCCTACTGGGGGGACGCGACGAAGATCGATGACCGGGTGATGGAGGAGCTGTATGAAGCCGCTTTCTCCTGCACCGGCTGCAAACGCTGCACCCTTCACTGCCCCTTTGCCATCGACACGGCCTTAATTCTAACCGCTGCCAAACTCCTGCTGATCGGCAATGAAACCGCTCCCGAAGAGCTTGTGATGCTGTCCGATGCCGCGGTAGAAAAGGGAAAAAGTATCGATGAGTTTAAAGAGGGGTATCAATCCGTTATTAAAGACTTAGAAAAAAAAGTGCAGCAGCGGCTTAATCTAAAATCATCTTCAGGCCTGATTCCCATGGAAAAGGAAAATGCGGATATTTTGTACGTGGGCCTGGCCGGGGCGCATACGATCATCACACCGGCCGTGATATTCAACGCGGCGCAAGAGAACTGGACCCTGAGTTTTTTTGAGGCTGTTAATTTCGGCGCTTTTGTCGGAGACCCGGAAAAGATAGATTTTATTGCGAAACGAATCATCAATGAGGCCGAGAAACTGAGGGTGAAAGAGGTGGTCATCGTCGAATGCGGAACGGCTTATCGCATCATGAAATACATGATGGGTAAAGTGCCCTTCAAAGTCAGCAGTATCGTTGAAGTCATTCACCGCTATATTGCTGAAGGCAGGATAAAGATTAAAAATGGTGCCATTAAAGAGACGGTCACCTATCACGATCCCTGCCAGTTGGGACGAAATGCCGGGATGTTTAACGAACCCAGGGAAGTGATTAAACAACTAACCGGCGATTTCAGAGAGATGTCGCCTACGAAAGAGTACAACTGGTGCTGCGGCGGCGGCGG
>JAGLQA010000158.1 GCA_023137075.1 Candidatus Aminicenantota bacterium | reverse complement strand
GCAGGCTGTAGTCGGAATCCAATCTCACACTAATTAAGGTGTGAGATTAGGGGTAGGACGCGACCAAAAGGAGTGTCCCTCCATTTTCCATGAATTAAGATGAAAAATTATGCAGCTTATGGGAGGGCCGGGAAGATATATCCCTTGAGAAAATCAGAAGCAGAGCATGAAAAAGGAAGATTTGTTAAATTTTTTGATAAAGGTTAAAAATATATTCTTTCAACTCTTGATTTTTAATTTATTTACCACTAAAATATAATGTAATGAAAAAAAACTTTAAAACCGGTATTTGATGCCTGGGGAAAAAATAGGAGCATGAAGATTTAGTTATGAAAATAGAATCCATCAAGTTGAAGAACTTCAAAGCATTCAAGAATACGGAGATGCTGGATATTCCCCATTTCTGTGTTCTTGTCGGTGCCAATGGCTCGGGGAAGTCAACCTTATTTCAAGTGTTTGCTTTTCTGAAAGAAGCACTTGTGAGCAATGTTCACGCCGCGCTTATCAAGCTTGGCGGCAGTATGGGATTCAAAGAAGTTCGCAGTCGGAACAGCAGCGGCAATATAGAGATAGAAGTGAAATTCCGGGAAAATTACGATAAACCGCTGATTACCTATTTTCTCTCAATTGGCGAAAAAAATGATTACTCCTTTGTGGAACGGGAAATATTAAAGTACCGGAGGGGCAGCAGCGGCCAGCCATGGCATTTCCTTAATTTTTCTAAAGGCGAAGGTACCGCTGTCACAAATGAACTTGATGAGGTGTCCGACGTAAACCAACTAAATAGGGAGAAACAGAAGCTGAAGGCCAAGGATATACTTGCCGTAAAGGGGCTTGCCCAGTTCGAACGTTTCCCGGCTGTGATGGCCCTGGGAAACCTTATTGAAAACTGGCATGTATCTGATTTTCACATCAACCGGGCTCGACCTGAGCAAGAGGCTGGCTATGCCGAGCACCTTTCCAGGGAAGGAGAGAACCTCTCCCTGGTTACGGAGTTTTTGTACAAGCGTTACCCGGAACTTTTCAAAACCATACTGTCCAGGCTGTCGGAACGGGTGCCGGGCGTTGCAGATGTGAAGGCCAAAACAACGGAAGAAGGGCGTGTATTGCTTCGTTTTAAGGACGGCGCCTTCGAGAATCCCTTCCTGGCCCGTTACGTCTCTGACGGTACGATAAAGATGTTTGCTTACCTGTTATTACTCTACGATCCCCATCCCCACCCGCTTTTATGCGTGGAAGAGCCGGAAAATCAGCTTTATCCAACACTGCTCTTGGAGTTGGCAGAAGAGTTCAGGGCCTATGCCGCCCGCGGCGGGCAGGTGTTTGTCTCCACCCACTCACCTGATTTTCTCAATGCAGTGGAACTGGATGAGGTTTTTTGGTTGGTCAAAGAAGACGGTTATGCTAAAATCAAACGGGCAAGGGATGATGAGCAGATTAAGGCCTTCATGGAGGCCGGGGATAAAATGGGCTATCTCTGGAAACAGGGATTTTTTCAAGGGGTAGACCCTTTATGAGAGTACTGGTATTTTTTCTCGAGGAGCCATCAGCTAAGGCCATGCTTAATGGTCTTTTGCCCCGCCTACTTCCAGCTGGATGGCTGGTCCGCTATGTCGTTTTTGAAGGCAAGCAGGACCTGGAAAAACAATTGCCCCGAAAATTACAGGCCTGGCGACTACCGGGTTGTAATTTTGTGATTTTGAGAGACAAAGACAGCGGTGATTGCGTGGTGATTCGACAGGGACTGGTAGAAAAGTGTTGCGCTGTCAACAAGCCGAATGTATTGGTGAGGATTGCCATCCATGAGCTTGAAAGCTGGTATCTTGGCGACCTTGCCGCAGTCGAGGCCGGACTCGGGGTAAGTAACCTGGCCGGAAAACAAGGTTCCCGAAAATTTAGAGAACCGGATAGACTTGCCAATCCGACCCAGGAACTCAGGAGATTAACCACAGACAGATATCAAAAAATAAGCGGTTCCCGGGCGATTGGCATTCACCTTTCCATAGAAAACAATCGTTCCCAAAGTTTTAGAAAATTCATTTCCGGGGTGAAAGATATAGTGACTTAAGACT
>JAGLQA010000157.1 GCA_023137075.1 Candidatus Aminicenantota bacterium | reverse complement strand
AGCACCCCCCGGTTTCGGGATTTAAATTCGGGGCTAAATGGTTCCCCGCAAAAACTTATATTATTTAACCCATAAATGGAAGATCGGTGAGATGGCACGAAGTGCCTTCTGCGGCTGCCCCCGCCGGGGGCTGTTCGGTTTCATATATAGCTTACCTCATTTAGTATCCGCTTGCCGATACGCGGTTTTAACGCGCTTTTCATCACCAAGTCTACTTTAACACCTAGTAAACGGCTTAAATACCTTTCTAAGGCCACAAACCGGAAAAGACCTATGGTTTCCTCAAAATTCACAAGAATATCCAGGTCACTCTTTTCTTTTTGATCTCCCCTTACATAGGAGCCGAAAATTCCTATCTCTTTTATTTTGTATTTTTTGTTCAACTCCTTTTTGTGTATCCGCAAACATTTTTGAATCTCTTTAAGCCGTTTCATTTTTTTCTTCTACATTCACAAGTATATTATATAACAAAAAAACAAAAAATAAAAATAGGTTAAAGCGCTTTTTTATTTTTTATCCTTGTTATTAATGACGTAACTTACCGGGCTGATCTCGCCACTGTAATAAATTTTTTCGGTTCCCTGGCGGCCTTCCAGGATTATGCCGCCATCGTTGTTTATCCCCCGGAAGATAGCGCTTGTGATTTTATCATCCTGGTGAAAGGTGATAGGTCGATCCTTTAAAAAACCGCTGTAACGGTTGGCTTGCTCTATGATTTCTTTATGCTCGTTATTCTTTAATTTTGCCAGCCATGAGAAGAAAATATGGGAAAGCACTTTGTTAACCTTTTCGATTTTTCCGGTTTTCCCGGTGATTAACCTCAAGGATGTGGCGGTATCTTTTAAGGAGCCGGGGAAATTCTCAGTTGTATGATTCAGGTTAATGCCGATGCCGGTAACGGAAAATACCTTTTCTTTAAACATGGTATTTTCGATCAAGATTCCCGATATTTTGCGGTTTCCGGCCAGGATATCATTGGGCCATTTTAATCCGAATTCAAAATCCCGGCCGCCGTCGCTATTTCCCGGAAATCGCGTTATTTTGTTCAGGGTTTCTATCACACTGATACCTGCCGTCAGGGGCAAAAGGGGAAGTTTGCTGCCTGACTCTAAATAAAAACCAAAGGTGGAATATAAACCCAGATATTTTTGTGATTGCCAGGTCCTATCACGGCGCCCTCTTCCTCTGGTTTGCTGCGCTGCCGTGATTAAAACAGGCAACCTTGATTTTAACTGCTCGTAGTTTTTTTTCAAATAATTATTTGTGGAATCACAGCTTTCCAATTCGATTACTTCTAAAAATCCGGGATACATATTATACTTTTTCATGATAGATCAGCGATGGTTTTTTTGATCTTCTCTTTCCGGTCAATCGATTTCTGGAGACTTTTTTTCAGGTTGGTTGTTTCAGGCTGCGGTGTTTTACGCTCAAGTTCGCTGTTCGCCAATTTTTTCTCGTAATCACCAACCCGGTGCGCCACCTCTTCAAGTTCCTTTTTTAACCTGTTTAACTCATTTAACCGCTCTTTTTCATCTTCAAGGGGAAGCAGAATTTCCCAGTTTCGACAACTGCCGGCAAAACCCTTTGCCAGGTTGCCAAAATCAGGAACGATTTTGGTCCGCGCACTCCCTGACAAACGATCAAAATATTTCATCTCTTTAGAGAGGATATTCTTCTCTTTTTCGGATTCTGTTTTCAGATAAATATGAATTCTCCGGTTGGGACGGAGCCTGTTCTCTGTCCTGATTCTGCGGGTTTCCCTGACCACTTTTTTTACCAATTCGATGTTTGAGAATTCATCGTAAAAAATAAAATTGCTGTCGAGTGACGGGAATTCCGTTTGCAGTAGGAAATCCCTTCCGGTTTTCATCTTTTGATAAATCGCTTCGGTAATAAAGGGTATGAAGGGATGGAGCAGTTGAATTAATTCAAAAAGGACGAACTTGAGTACATTTCTGGTATGCCTATTCTCCAGATCATTTTTAGAGAACTCTAAGTACCAATCGCAATATTCATGCCGGAAAAAACTGTAAAGCAAATCCGCCGCTTTGTTGACCCGGTATAAATCCATCAGTTCATTCACCTTCTCAACGGTCTTGTTGAGAAAGTGAAGTATCCATTTGTCAGCATGGGTTATTCGCGTCAATTCGATGTTGAAATCCTCGTCTCCTCTCAAGTTCATCAAGGTAAACCGGGACGCATTCCATATCTTTGTCATAAACGCTTTGTATCCCTTAATCCTGGTGATTGAGAACGATATGTCCCTACCCGGAACAGCCCGGGCCGCCAGTGCGAACCGAAGAGTGTCTACCCCATATTGCCCAACTATATTTGAGGGATTAAGCAACCCCTGGCTGGGCTCACTCAATTTTTGCCCTTTTTCGTCCCGCACAATCCCGGTAATTAGTACTTCCCTGAAAGGAATATCTTTCGCGCAGTGGATTCCCATTACGATCATCCGGGCGACCAGTGAAATTATGATATTAATGCCGGCAGCCATCAGACTGACCGGAAAGAAATCGGCAAAGTCCCGCGAATGTTTGTCCCGGCCTGATATAAAAAGGGGCCAGAGTGATAGGATAAACCAGGGGGCAAGTACTTCCCGGTTCCGGTTGACCTCTTTTGACCCACAATTGTCGCATTCTAAGGATTTTTTCTCTTCCACCCTGAGCTTGCCGCAGGAACCGCAGTAATAGGCCGGGACCTGCTGTCCCGGCCGTGATGGGCGTGAGATACACCAATCCCCGGTATGGTTCAGCCAGTCCAGGACAATTTTTTGCCATTTTTCCGGGATAAATTTTATATCACCTTTTTCAACTGCTTCGATTGCCGGTTTTGCGATAACGCCGGTTCTTAAGAACCAGTGTTTTTTACGGTAGATGTTTCCTTCCCTGAATAATTGCACAAAAATTGCGCTGCCGACTGCTTGCATTTCCGGGCTTATAGTAAATTTCAGTTTGCTCCAATCTAAGGCGAGCCCCAACCGGTTAAACTGCCGGCCCATTTCAACTTTCAATTTCTCCCGGAAATCCGGGCTGTGATTATTTTTGACGATCTCTTGACTCGGGATTCCGGTGTTGTTAATACCGGGGCGACATAGGATATTAAAGCCTTGCATCTTTTTTATTTTAATAATGATGTCCGGTATGGTGAAGGCTAAAAGTTTTCCCATATCGTTTATGTCAGTTGTGCCGAGAGGAGGCAGTGTCATTGAGAAAGCCGGCCGGCCCGAATCACCACCAGCTGCAAATAAATGTTCCTCTACCTGGATTTCATGGTAAATTTTTTCCGCCTCTAAAAAATTATAGGCTTTTTCACCCCGGTTATTTATCACTTTGGTTTTTTTCTGCCTGGCTTATTTTTCTATATATTCAAAAGATTTATCTACCTCTGCTTTCAATTTCTCAATTTCACTTTTTATAATTTTTTCCGCCATAGGTGGCACTACATCCCATAAGATTTCTTTTATCGCAATGGTTAATTTATCTTCAACCTTATATAGTAACTCTTCTTTTTTGATAGCGGGAGTTTCCAACCTCTCTTCATCTGTCGGGGGAGACTCTTCTACCGGGGAAAAATCCTGATCTTCCCGGGGCTGAAGCGTAAACATCTCTTCCTGCACGGGTTCTCTCTCATCGGGTTCCTCTTTAATCCCCTGGTTTTCACTCAATGAAGGTTTCTCCATACCGGGAATTTCGAATTCAATCCCTGCTGCAGATCCTGTACCCTCGAGAATGTCTTCTTCTACCAGTAAGGGATCTTCTTGAACCGGAGTTTTTTGAATTTCCTGCCCGGGTTCAAAATCAGGAAACCCCGATTTTTCTTCAGTTGCAGGCACCGAATCAACTGGCTCGGGTTCCGATTTGATCTCCTTTTCAAAATTTATTTCCTCCAGCCCGAGGGCCTTTTCTATCTCCGGGTACTTATCCGTTTCCGCTGCTTCGGGCACTTCGGCCTTCTGCTGATCCAGGAGATCGTCTATCTGTAATGGAGGTTCCGCCGCTTCGGTTCTTTTTTCCTTTTCATTGCCCTCGTACATCGTTCCGGCTGCCGGGATATCCAGTTGCTGATCTTCAAACTGCCCGGGCATATCTGCTCCCGGTTTCCCGGTCACTCCCGGTTGGTCACCCGTAAAGGGGGGGCCTCCGACATTTAAATGCTGCTTAATCTTTATCTCTTCCTGGGTCAATGATTCGATATCCAATTCCCTTTCCTGCGCTTGAATATTCATCTTAATATCCAATTCTTCTTCGGATAGGGTTTTCCGGGTCGCGATAGCACCAGGGGCCTCTTCTTCAAAGGGGTTAGCCATTTCGTCTTCCTTACTTGGGGCGAGCGTATCTACCTCAGGCTGGGTCCCCTGGGTTATCTCCTCGGAAGGTAGTACATCATCCGTCGGCATGTATTGATCGATTCTCGGGCTTGCGCCATCGCTTAATATGCCTTCCGTACCGACCTCTTCTTTTACATCCGAAAAACTGATTTCACTTTCGGGTTCTGAAAGACCCTCAACCTCCGGGATATCTCCGGGAGCAAAGGCAGGTGTTTCTGCCGGGATTGTGCCGGGGGCTGCTTTCGCAGGTGAGGAGAATATCTTTTTTATGGTTGCCACCAGGGCATTAGAATCAAAGGGCTTGGTGATAATGCTGGCATATTTAAGGTTTGTTAAAAGGCTCTCATCTATCGGTTCAAAGCCACCCTTTAGCAAAAATACCTTTGTTAGTTGTAAGCTTTCCGTTGTATTGATAAATTTACAAACTTCATAACCACTAAAGTCGGGGAGTTTGATATCCACCATCACGATTTCCGGTTTTAATTCGAGCAATCGTTTCTTAAGATTGGCGCCGTCTTCAAAGCTAACGAGTTCAATTGCCTCTTCTTCCGAGAATGATAACTCGACTATTCTGCGGATAGTGTAACTGTTATCTGCCAGGACAATTGTTTTTTTACTCATATGTCCTCCTAATTTATCTCCTTGTTTATTTAACATATTTTTTGTCTTATTGTCAAGATATATTATAACATATTCTTCTTTTTATAGGAAATTTTACAAAATTTTAAAAAAATAATTTTTCCAGCTTGATTTGTTGCAAAAAAAAGTGTTATAATGTAGAGTAAAAACATGAAAAATAAATCTTATTCGATTATTATCGTTACGGATGCCACGTCTACAAACAAAGAATTTGTCGTTTCTTCCAAACTTATCCGGAATTCCATTTTAGCATTCTCCGTCTTGATGATTATTTTAGGTTTTATGATTTTTGATTACCTGACCATTTCCTTCGATAAAGAAAAAATGAGCAAATTGGAAACGGATAATATACAAAAAACAACGATTATCACCAGGTTGAGTTCCGAAATCAAGGATATAAATGGAAGATTAGTCAAGATAGACGATTATACGAAAAGAATACTGGTAGCAATCGGATTAACGTCACCTAATGCTTTAAAAGAAGTTGGAACAGGGGGACCGGCACAAGTCAGAAACATTGGCAGTGATATCGAGCTGCCGAACCAGGTAATTGATCTGAAAAAGGATCAGCCTAAAAATAACCTGGTCGACCAGGTTAATTCTATCGGCGCCAATGCAAAACAGATTGAAAAATCATTAAAATTTGTTCAAGATCATATCAATGATCAAAAAATAAGGATGGCACATACGCCTTCCCTGTGGCCCACAAGAGGTTATTTGACCGATACCTACGGATGGCGAAAAAACCCCATCACGGGAAAAAAACAATTTCACGCCGGCCAGGACATCGCAACCCAACTCGGCAACCCGGTTATTGCAACTGCCGACGGATACATACTCATTGCCGAATACAAGGGTGTATTAGGAAATTTGATTCACATCGATCATGGTTTTGATTACCAGACCCGCTATGGTCACCTATCATCTTTCACGGTAAAAGAGGGTGACAGGGTCAAAAGAGGCCAGGTAATCGGCAATGTAGGGAACACAGGCAGGAGTACCGCGCCTCATCTCCATTATGAAGTGATATACCAGGGAAAACAGATTAATCCTTTACATTTCATTCTTGATTAGGAAAAATTTCGCACTATTTTTCTACCTTTCCATTTTTCACTCGAAATTTTTTTATATTCTTAAACGGAATTCCGCCCGGAATGAACAACGAATAACAGGAACATGAGTAAGTTAAAAAAGAGGTTAGATTACCTGAAAAAAGACGATATAAAAAAAAGATGGGAAACGATCGAATCACGCGAGGATCTGTCAACGAAGGACAAGCTTGATAAACTGGTGAAAATCAGCCTCAAAAGAAAAAAGAAACAAAAAGAGACAGAAAGAATCGAGATAGAGCAGCCCCAGGAGGAAAATACCTTTATCCAGCGTGATTTTTCCTATCCCTTACAGTCGGTTTACGGGAAAGTGAAGCTTACCGACTGGCAGCAAGTTACATCGCAGCAGTTGGCTGTTTTGTTCGGCGAAGAAGAATTTTTGCAGATTTCGCCTATGAAACTTCTTTTCTTCGATACCGAAACCACAGGATTATCGGGAGGAACCGGGACAATCCCCTTCCTGTTGGGATTCGGATTTTTTGAAGAAGACCGGTTTAACGTAAAAATATTTATTTTAAATGATCTATCCCGGGAAGAGGAATTTTTAACTGAAGTGGATCAATTTCTTGAAAGCAGGGATTATTCCGGGGTGGTCACCTACAACGGTAAGGGTTTTGATTTCCCACTGATGGAAACCCGGTATATTTTGTACCGGAAGCGGTTTCCCCTACTAAAGACGCCTCACTTAGATTTCCTCTACCCCGCCAGGGTCCTATGGAAAAACACTTATGAATCCAGGAAGTTGGGTTACTTAGGCGATGTGCTGTTAGGACTTTCCAGGGGTGAGGATATCGACAGCAGCCAGGTACCCATGCTGTATTTTAACTATCTTCGAAGCAATGCTTTCGAACTTATTGAAAAAGTAGTGCAACATAACGCCCTTGATCTTGTCGGGTTGTCGGCGCTTCTCCTGCTTGGCATTAAATATGTTGACGATATCTCTTTTACTAATGATGAAGGGGAAATACTGGGCGCCGCTGTGCTGTATGAAAAATACGGTGATTTTGATAAAGCCAACGAGTTGTACGGGCTTGTTAAAAAGAGTGCCGCCAGGGCCGATACGATTGCAAAAGCAGTAAAACGAAAATCTATTATTGTTAAAAGAAAGAAACTCTATGACGAAGCGAAGGAGTTATGGAAAATCCTCTCGCATGCGCAGGATCGTTATGCCGTCCGGGAATTATCGGTTCATTTCGAGCACCGCGAAAAGGACTATTTCAAAGCCCTGGAATTCGTCCGCCGGGGGTTGGAAACGATTGATTTGACTGAGGCTCAGCGAGCGGATTTTGAAAAACGATTTCAGCGGTTAAATAAAAAAATAAAAGCTTTAGAACC
>JAGLQA010000156.1 GCA_023137075.1 Candidatus Aminicenantota bacterium | reverse complement strand
CGGTTCTCTTTTCAGCAGAAAATAAACGTCTCACTGCATCCAGGCCGGCATTGCCGCCAGATCAATGCCGAATACTCCCTTGCCGATCAGGAAGACCGCAATCGTAATCAGGATAACGCCTATTAAATTTAATAAAACACCCGTTCTAACCATGTCGGAAATGCGGATCCGTTCGGTACCGAAGACAATCGCGTTAGGCGGAGTAGCCACGGGTAACATAAACGCAAAGGAACAGGAAAGGGTACCCGGAATCATCAATAACAGGGGATTCACTTTTAGTGAAACAGCCAATGCCGCCAGGACGGGCAGGAGAATCTCAGCCGTGGCCGTATTGGATGTGAGTTCTGTTAAGAAGGTGATAAATAGGCAAATGCAGACGATAATCACGATAGGCGGCAGGGAACCCAATCCTTGCAATTGCTCTCCTAAATAGGCTGAAAGGCCGCTCTCTTTGAATCCGCCGGCCAGGGCGAAACCGCCGCCAAAAAGCAGCACAATGCCCCAGGGCAGCCGGACGGCAGTCTTCCAATCCATCACCCTGCCCCCCTTCCGGTTCTTCGCGGGGATCAAAAACAGTAAAAATGCCATGGTCACAGCCACGGTGCCGTCATTGATGAACCGGGCCTGCGGTAATAGGTTGGACCAGCCGGGCATTTTGAAATTGCCGATATTGATATCGGAACGGAACATCCATAAGATCACTAACAGCAAGAAGTCGATCAAAACCACCTTTTCTTCAAAGGAAATGTGACCTAAAGTTTTGTATTGATCGGTAAATATCTGCCTGTCCACAGCGAGTCCTTTACGGGGGCAAAAGATCAAGGAAAGAAAAAACCAGGTAAGAAATAAGAATACCACGGATACGGGGAAAGCAAAGAGAAACCACTGGGCAAAGGAGATTTCAGGCGCCCGGGGGAAGAAGATATTAAAAATTCTAACGAAAGAGAGATTGGGAGGGGTGCCGATCAGGGTTGCCACGCCGCCGATGGAAGCGCTGTAGGCGATTCCCAAAAAAATCCCGATTGAAAATTTTCGCACCTTTTCTTTTCCTGAGATCTCATCCAGTTTTGAAACGATAGCAATGGCAATGGGAATCATCATCATGGCAGTGGCGGTATTTGATATCCACATGGACAAAAACGCGGTGGCCAGCATAAAACCCAGTAAAATAAAGCGTGGGTTACTGCCAAACAGAATCAAGATTCTTAAAGCCAGACGTTTATGCAGGTTCCAGCGTTCCATAGCCAGCGCCACCATGAATCCGCCGATGAATATAAAAATGATATGATTTACGTATTGCATGGAAACAGCCTTGCCGTCCATGACACCGAAAGCAGGGAACAAGATCAGTGGTATCAATGCCGTTACAGCTAAGGGGATGGCTTCGGTAATCCACCACGCGGCCATTAGAAGGGCAATGGCGGCCGTGTAGGTGATTTCCCGGTCACCCGGTTTCAGGTCGAAAAATACGATAAATAAAATGCATAAAATAGGAACCGCCAGTAACGAAATTTTTTTAATTCTATCTCCGGATTTTGCTTGTTCCATAACCAATTCTAACAGAAAATATTAGTTTTGGGAAGTCCGGGCTCCCGGCGCTTTTCGGGATAATTTTTTGCCCCACCTTTTTACAAAAAGGTGGGAGGTAGGCGGCATGTCGATATTGACAAAGCCGAGTTTTTCGTGATATAAAATAGTCATGGAAAAGAAAGATGATTCAAAAATAAGAAATAAAAAAAGAGAAGAAAAACCCGATGACCAGACTACAATAATCAGTGACCGGGAAAGTATCGATAATTACGAAGACACATTGACTCTCCGGGAAGAGGATGAAAAAACGCATGACAAAACGATCGCAGTATTTGATATAGATGATATAACCCGGAAACTACGGGATGAAATCGACGATATACCGGAAGCGGATATGGATGAAATGGATTCGGGCCAACTCAGCGGTATCATTAAAAATATCTTCCCCGAAAGAACCGAAGCAGAACAGCTTAAAATCAACCGTCATTTTTTAAGAGACGCCGAACCCTTCCGACTGGAACGATTGTTAGAAGATATGAAAAACAGGCCGGAAGGTATAGCAACTGGTTTTGCCGGAATCGATCAACATGTCTCCATCCCGAACAGTTCCCTAACTATTATTACATCCGAACCGCGCCACGGGAAATCCATTTTCATGATGAACCTTTTGCTGAACATGGCCAGTCTTTATAAAGATAAACATTTCCTGTTTTATACTTATGAAGAAGTTAAAAGGGATATTGAGACCAAACTGATCAATATGTCGGGTGACACTCCCTTTAAAAAAAGTGAAAACGTAAAAACAAATCTTGCCCGTTGGAAATATATATTGAGGACGAAAGACCCGGAAGAACTAAAAAATCTGTCAAAACAGGAACCGGAATATACCGGGTTGGCCAAATTTGTGGAGATTGCCCAGAGAATCCACATTATTGATCAGCATTATGACATAGTGGATTTAATCGATTCTATTCGATCTTTTTATAATACCTTTAAAATCGGGGCTGCTTTTGTGGATTTTTTTCAGAAGATCAAGCCGGAGAAGAAAGGTAACTTACCCCGACAGCAGCAATTGCAGGATATTTCAGGATACCTGAGAGAAGCTGCCGATAGGATGAAACTTCCTTTTATATGTGGGGCACAGTTTTCGGCTGTGGAAAAAGGATTACCGGAATATGATGTGCTGACAGCGGATAATATAATGGAGATATGGAATCTTGAGTGGGCCGCAAACCTGGTTATCGGTTTACAGGATTACGCAAGATCAAAATTTATCGGTTCAAATATTAACGACAGTTTTAAATCGAAGCTTTTTGAACACAAATTGATAAAACCGGAAAAAATCCAGGGAAGTTTTAGTAATAAGGATGAGAAATCAATCGTCCTTGTCAAAGTACTGGTAAACAGGGAGGGCCTTGAACCGGAGGAAGAATTACTCCTCCATAAACCCTTATTAAAAATCAGGGATTTAACGGATGAAGATATCCGTTTAATTAGAAAGAACCTGGTATGATTACCGGGTTGTTACCCTGTTTAAACCGTTTTTAGACATCTCTTCCGCATTATCAATGACCGGTTTTTGTATCATGTAAAAGTAAGTAAATATATGTTCTTTTATTTCCGGGTATTTCTCCATATATCGAAAAAGTTCGGTATATTTCTTTTCGGTCTCCCTCTCTTCGCGATGGACGTCTAATGTGATCGTATCGCCTTTGTCCTTTAATTGGTAATCCCCGGTTTTTTTATTTTCCCGGAGCGTACGTATGGTTCCGAAAACCCGGGAATCATTATATTTTATAGATTTAATATCGAATTTTTTTTCTAATTTTTTTGAATAAAATTTATTAAATTCAATCTTTGTGGGGTTGGTTTTATGACGGCCAATCATTGTGATAACTTCTGAAGGAATAATATCTTCTATTTCCACGTCAGGTTCCGGTTCGATCTTCTTAAGTATCCACTGGTACCCTATTTTGCTGTACATATCCTCGATCCTGTTTAATTCGAAAAAGAAGGTCTGTTTTGATCTATCCAGGCTGCCATTCTCGAGCAAATGCAGTCCTTCCTGGTTAACCCCCTTAAATTCATTTTTTAGTTTGTAATATAAATTTACTTTTTTGGAGAGAATTATCTTCAATTCTTCGATTTTTATGTTTATTAATTTCTCAAATTCGGGGATATTCATTAATTCGAGAAGCTCTTTGATTTTTTCTTGTTTAGCCATTTAGTGACCCGATTTTTTGCTTTTGCTCGACCTGGTTACCGTGCTCTTCCCTGCTCTTTTTTATTATATCCTCGTTTTGATGCATGTATTCCAGGAAAAATCCCACTACTGCAAGTTTTACTACCAGCGTATGTTCAAGGTGCCATAACAGTTCATGAATCTCTTCGTTTAGTTTACCGAAATCTTTCTTCTCAGAAGGAATCTCTTCAGAATCTATTACAAACATCTCACCTTCGCCTGTTAACAGCCAATTTAAGTCTAAGTTATAAATATTGAGTAATGCCAGCATTAAATTTGGCGATGGTTTGTTTTTACCGGTCTCGGTTTCCGATATCATTCCCTTTGAGAGTCCCGTCTTTGCCGATAGTTCACTTATGGTAATGTCCCGTGAATTTCTGAAATATTTTAACCTCTGGCCCGTTTCTTCAGTATCGATGATAACTTTAGAATTAACGAACTTTTTGTTCATCTAGCTTCTGTTAAACTCCTTATAACTTGTTTTTTATAACTATAACCTAAAATGAATTAAATTTCAATAGTTTTTAATTTTTTTCTCCCGGATTGGGATGTTTTAATATGGATTTATAAAAAAATTTCTGAAAAATGATTTTTTTTTATTTTTTTGTTGACATTTTCGCATTATTGAACTATTATATAGTATGGACTTAAGAACAGTAACAATTAAAAGTGAAAGCGCACAAATTTGCAGAAATAGTAGAAAAAAGAAAAAATATTTCATTTTTTTAAAACCTTTGGGCTGCATGATTCGTATATATTCTCTGTGGCATCTTAAAATGAATAAAATATATAGCTCTATTTTAGATTTACCGGTTATGAGGCATTTGAATGTTCTCGAATTAAATAATTAATGGGAGGGCATATATGAAATATTCGATACCAGTTATTCAGCATAAGTTAAAGCAATCTGAAGAAAAAGTTGTTAACCTCTGTATCCTGATTAATTCGATTTACTATTTTATCGAATACGTTTTTATAATTTCGAAAGAAAATAGTTATCAGTTAATCGTGATGCACAGAGGAAGGATTTTAGTTAAAAAATCTTATCGTTCTGCAAAAGCTGCAAAAATAGCCTTTGCAAAAATGTACAGCCAGAAAGCCTGGCAAAAAGGAATAAAAGCGGATTGGAGTCATTTCTATAATCCTGATAGTAAGTGGTTCCATGAAAAAACCAAACAAGTTGCGTGATAGGCTCCTCCATTGTCATTGTTCTTTCCTATAAAAAACTCAAGAGGGGGCCAGGATGAGAGGTAAATTCCTCTCATCCCCCCTCACCCTCCATCCGGGTCCTAACCCCGGTTGAGAGGCTAAAACAGTCTCCTCCATTGTCATTGTTCTTTCCTATAAAAAACAAGAGGGGGTCAGGGAAGAGGTAAATTCCTCTCCCCCCCCC
>JAGLQA010000155.1 GCA_023137075.1 Candidatus Aminicenantota bacterium | reverse complement strand
CCAAATTTTTACGCCGCTTCTAGCCCCGCGGCGGGGTTGAAATTTAGAAGATTTTCCTGTATAATTATAAATAATAATAATGAATTTTGCCATTTGACAATTTGAATTCATGAAAATGTTAAAAATGAAACCTATAACTATAAATACTTTTTTAATTTTTGTAACCTGTTTTTTTTGTATGTTCATAAATGATGCATTATGCCGGGAAAAGAAAACTTTTTCATTAACGGAAGTCCGGGATTACGCCGTAAAAAATAGCACCAAGACAAAGAACGCACGTCTGGATGTAGCGATAGCGAAAAAGAAAATCCGGGAAACTACGGCCTTGGGATTACCCCAGGTTAACGCATCCGTATCCTATCAAGATATGGTGCAATTACCGACAACCCTGATTCCCGCCCAAATATTCGATCCCGATGCGGAGGAAGGAACTTTTTTAGAAATGCAGTTCGGCACACAGCATAATGTTTCCCTCGAAGTCTCAGCAAGCCAATTGATCTTTCAAGGTTCATATATTGTCGCGCTTCAGGCTTCTCAAATTTTCTTAAGGCTCTCTCAAGAAAGTTTGATAAAATCCGAGATCGAAGTTAAAGAGACGGTAACTAAGACTTACTACTTAGTATTACTTGCTGAAAATACAAAAAAAAACCTGGAGTCAAACCTGGAAAATTTGAAGAAAATTCTTTTTGAAACCGGGGAACTCTTTAAAGCGGGTTTTGCCGAAGATACCGATGTGGACCAGGTACAATTGACAATAACAGATCTAACAAATTCAATAAAATCAGTAAACCGGCAAATAAGCGTTACCCGTAAGCTGTTGAAATTCCAGATGGGTATAAACCTGGAAGAAAAGATCGAATTGTCGGAAAATCTCGAAAATATCCTGAACAAAATTAACTCCGCGGATATATTAGCCGAAGAATTTAACATAATAAATCACATCGATTACAGGATATTAGAAACGCGGGAAAAATCGTTGTTTTTTCTTTTGAAAAAAGAAAAATCGGAGTTTTTACCTACATTATCGGCATTTATTACATACCAGGGCAATGCCATGAGAAATGAATTTAACTTCTTTAAAAAAACCGGTGACAAATGGTTTCCGGCAACTATAATAGGGATTAATATTGCCGTGCCGATTTTTAGCAGCGGTAGTAGAGCAGCAAAAATCCGGCAGGCAAAATTAGAATTAAAAAAAGCAAAAAACGATAAGAAAAACGTAAAAAAAGGGTTAAAGCTGGATTTATTACAGGCCAGGTACGACTTTTCAAGTGCCCTCGAAAAATCCGGAAATACGGAAAAAAATGTCCTCCTGGCAAAAAAAATATATGCCAAAACCCTGGTTAAATACAGGCAGGGCATCTCTTCCAGCTTAGAATTGACTCAAACTCACAATCAATATCTACAATCCCAGGCGAAGCACACTAATGCAGTAGTTGAATTACTGAACTCCAAAGTAAAATTAGACAAAGCATTAAATAAATTATAAGAGGAAAAGAGACTAATCAGGTATAAAAAATCGAGGTAGAAATAAATGAAGAAATTATCAGTAATTTTTGTTTTAATTTCAGTTCTTACAGCATGCAAACCGGCGGAAAATAATAAGCTATCACCAGGTTCTAATCCCGGTAATGAGTCGCGGATTATAGTTGAAGCGAAAAAGATCGAATATGTAAAGTTCGAGCACTTTTTTTCGGTGAACGGATCGGTGGAAGCAATCAAAGAAGCCTTTATAAGCCCTGAAATAAGCGGCCAAATAAAAACGGTTCATGTGAGTGAAGGTGACCGGGTGAAAAAGGACCAATTATTGATTTCTCTTAATTCGGATGTTACCGAACACGGTATTACCGAAATTAAAACATCCTTAAAATTGGCTAAAACAGTCTTTGAAAAAAGAAAAGGATTGTGGGATAAAAAAATCGGTTCCGAAATCCAATTCCTGCAAGCCCAAACCAACAAGGAGTCTTTAGAAAATAAATTAAAAACCCTTGAAGCCCGGTTAGAAAAGACAAAAATAAAGGCCCCAATCGCCGGTATTGTCGATCAAATTTCAAAAAAACAGGGAGAACTGGCAATACCGGGTTCATTGTTAATCCGGGTTATCGACCTAAGAAAAGTATATGCTAATGCCGATGTTTCCGAAGCTTACCTGTCAAAAATCCATAAAGGCGACCCGGTTTTTGTTACTTTTCCATCATACCCGGAGTTGGGAATAAATGCCTCTATTCTTCGTGTCGCCAATGTAGTCAATCCCCAGAACCGGACATTTCAGATAAAGATAAAAATAAATAATGAAAATGAAAAATTAAAGCCGAATATTATTGCCGTTATAAAGATAAAGGATTTCTCCGCGGAATCGGCATTTGTCGTTCCATCTATAATTATCAAAAAAGACTTTAAGGGGACATATTTGTATGTCGTCGAACGGGGAGACGTCAAGTTGACCGCACGAAAAATCCATGTGGAAACCGGCATGTCGGAAAAAGGCAACACAATGATAACAAAAGGTTTAGAGCCTGGCCTGGAAGTGATAACAGGGGGTTATAATCTTGTGAAAAACGGTGTCGGCATAAAACTAAAATAGTGAGAAATCATGGCAGCAGAAAAAAAAGAGAGTAAGATCATACGGGAATTTAAACCCACAACAATATCTTTGAAAAATAAGAATACAATTTACCTACTAGCATTTCTACTTGTTTTGTTCGGTATAATTTCCTACAACACGATGCCTGTCGAGGCATTCCCTGAAGTCCGCTTTGCCTATGTGTTTGTAAAAACGGTCTACCCCGGGAATCCCCCGATAGATATCGAAAACCTGATTACAAGGCCGCTGGAAAAAGAGATACATACCATCAACGGAATTAAAGAATTGAGATCCACTTCGACCCAGGATAATTCGGACATTTTTATAGAGTTTAATCCTAACGTGGATATAAACGAGGCTTTTCAGGACGTCAAAGACGGCGTGGATAACGCAAAGAGAGAATTACCCAATGATCTCGATATGGACCCTTTTGTAATGGAGATAGATGTTAACGAGTTCCCTATTATTAATATCAATTTATCCGGTGATTACAGTATCGATGAACTAAAAGAGTACGCGGAATATCTCGAAGAGGAGATAGAGGACGTTCCCGAAATTTCAAAAGTAGAAATAAAAGGACTTAACAATAGGGAGATACAGATAAATGTCGACCGGCATAAATTGGATACCTTTAAATTGACTTTTAACGACATCGAGAACGCGGTAAACTTTGAAAACATATCGATCTCAGGTGGAGACTTGAAGATAGAAGGCACCACCAGGTCTATAAGAACCGTAGGTGAATTTACCGATGTCGATGAGATAAAGGATATAATCGTAAAACATGAAAAGGGAAATATCGTCTACCTGAGAGATGTGGCGGAAGTGATCGATGGATACGAAGACCCCTTAACCCTGGCCAGGTTAGACCGGCAGCCGGTTGTCTCGCTGCAGGTAATAAAAAAGAGCGGGGAAAACCTGTTGGATGCCACGGAAAAAATTTTTAAAATTCTCACCGCTGCCAGGGCCACAAATTCCATCCCCAAAGACCTGAATATCGCTATTACAAATGACCAATCGAATATGGTTAAAAAAATGGTGGGTAACCTTGAGAACAATATAATCATGGGGATTATTTTTGTCATTTTAGTTTTATTCTTTTTTTTAGGACTCAGGAACGGGTTGTTTGTAGGAATCGCGATCCCCATGTCCATGTTCATATCTTTTGTAGTATTGAACCTGATCGGCTCTACGATTAACATGATGGTATTATTCGGCCTGGTCCTGGCATTAGGAATGCTGGTCGATAATGCCATAGTTGTGGTTGAAAATTCATACAGGTTTGTTCATCTCGGCCACTCTTACTTCGATGCCATAAAAATCGCTGTCGGGGAAATAGCTATGGCTATAATCGCTTCCACAGCCACTACCCTGGCCGCTTTTTCCCCCATTGTATTCTGGCCCGGGCTAATGGGCGAATTCATGAAACATCTTCCCATTACCCTAATTATCGTTTTAAGCTCATCCCTATTTGTTGCCCTGATTATAATACCGGTATTAACAAAAACATTTTTAAAAAAAGACGAAGACCTGCCCCCCCCCGATAAGAAGAAAACCCTCATCCGTTCCTGTTTTTTTATAGGCGCCGCGCTGATATTTTACCTTATAAAAATAGCCCTTATCGGCAATATCCTTGTAATAATAACAATTGTCCTACTTTTTTACCGGTTTATACTCTATTCGGCGGCATCACGGTTTCGAAAAGTTTTTTTTGTTAAACTTGAGCACCGCTATTCAAAAATATTAACAACCGCGTTAAAAGGCCGCAAGCCAGCCTTTATCCTCCTGGGAACCTGCATCCTTTTTATTCTTGTAATGATCTTTTTCGGCATGAGGAAACCCAGGATCGAGTTGTTCCCTCCTAATGAACCGACATTTATAAATGTAGTGGCGGAACTCCCCACAGGTTCCGATATAACCGCAACCGATATTTTTATGCAGGAGATCGAAGATAAGATATTCTCCCTATTGGAACCGAACAAAAAAATTGTAAAATCGATACTTACTACTATTGGCAAAGGAGTAGTCGAAGAGAATGAATTCTCGGTAGGCAATACACTCAATAAAGGAATGACGACTATTTCATTTGTAGACTATGAAGATAGAGACGGGATTGTAACATCGGGTATAATGAAACAAATAAGTAACGAACTGATCGGGAAATACCCGGGCATCCGTTTCTCCATTACCAAAAACGCGATGGGTCCCCCTTCAGGCAAGCCCGTTAACCTGGAAATCATCGGCAAAGATTTTGATCGCTTACAATCTTTAGCGGAATCTGTTCAACAACACATAGAAAACGAAAAGATTGCCGGCATTGAAGAACTAAGGATGGACTTAGAAACAGGCAAACCCGAGCTGCTAATCAACATCGACCGGGAGAAAGCCCGCAGGTTCGGTTTATCGACCGCTCAAATTGCCGTCACCATCAGGACCGCATTATTCGGCAAAGAGATATCCGATTTCAAAGAAGGCGAGGATGAATTCCCGATTCAACTGCGCTTAGCCAGAAAGTACCGGAACAATATCGCTTCCTTAATGAACCAGAAGATTACCTTCAGGAGTCAATCATCCGGAAAAATCATGCAGGTGCCTATTTCCGCGGTTGCCACTTTCAATTACAGCACCACCTATGGTTCGGTAAAACGCAAGGACATGGAAAGGGTTATCACCATCTATTCAAATATCAGCGAAGGTTTTAATGCCGCAAGTATCAATGCAAAACTCAAAGCCCTGATGACAGACTACCCGATGCCCGGGAATTATAAATACAAATTCACCGGGGAACAGGAAGATATGGAAGAGACCATGAGTTTCCTCTCAAGGACCATGGTTATTGCCCTTTCGCTTATACTAATTATTCTTGTCACCCAATTTAATTCGCTGGTAAAACCCATTATCATAATAGCCAGTGTGTTTTTCAGTACCATCGGGGTATTTGGCGGAATAGCGATATTCAGGATGGATTTTATCGTTGTAATGACAGGAATCGGGATTATTTCCCTGGCCGGAGTTGTAGTAAACAATGCTATTGTTCTAATAGATTATATCGATTATTTGAAAAAAAGGAAAAAAAGTGAATTAGGAATAGATGAAGAAGGCGATCTGCCCCTCGATAAAGCCCTCGAATGCATAATCCAGGGAGGGAAAACCCGTTTGCGGCCTGTTTTGCTTACAGCGATAACAACCATATTAGGTCTATTGCCCATGGCCTCCGGGATAAACATCAATTTTTCATCGCTGCTGCTGAAATTTCAACCCCAGATATATTTTGGCGGAGACAATGCTGCTTTCTGGGGGCCCATGGCCTGGGCCGTCATTTTCGGTTTAACCTTTGCAACTTTTTTAACCCTTATCCTGGTGCCGGTAATGTATTTAATCGGCAATAAAATGAAATTAAAATTTGTAAACGGAAAAGTCAAAAAATGAAGAACAAATAGGGATTAGCGCACGGACAATCTGGGGAGGGGTTAGAGTATAATGTGATAAAAAAATGAAAAACCTGACAGTGAACGAACTTCTTTTTAAATTGGAAAATCCCCAGGTGTATACCGGGCTGGAAATTAACGCGGTAAAAAAAAATCCCCGGCAGCCCGGGATGATCAATATTTGCCTGGTATTCCCGGACAAGTACGAGATCGGAATGAGCCACTATGGGCTAAAACTGCTGTACCACCTGCTGAACCGTTTGAAAAATGTTAACGCGGAACGATGCTTTCTGCCCGGCAAAAATTCGATCGACACCTTCAAAAAAAACCGCTTCCCACTCTTCTCCCTGGAAAACAACATCCCTCTTAAGGATTTCCACTTAGTCGGTTTCTCATTGTTGAGCGAGATGAACTATACTAACGTGCTGCAAATTCTGGAACTTGCCGAAATCCCACTCTTCGCAAAGGAGAGAGAAACACCCTTTCCGCTCATCGCTGCCGGCGGTATTTCCTCGGTGAATCCGGAACCCCTGAGAGAATTTATCGACGTTTTTGCCATCGGTGACGGCGAGGCCCTGTTCCCGGATATGATCCGGGTCATTTCCGGGACCATCGAGAAAAATCCGCCGAAAAAAGATATCTTCAAGGACTTCGCGAAAATCAAGGGACTCTATATCCCGTCACTTCACCCCCTTGAAAAAAAAGGACGATTCTACCGCCCCGGTCTGGATGCCGGAAAAATTGAAAAACGTGTCTTTCGCGAGATGGACGATTCTTTCCCGGACGAAAAGATGATCGTTCCCATTACCAACGTGGTCTTCGACCGCTTAACCCTGGAAATCGCCAGGGGCTGCCCGCAAAATTGCCGCTTTTGCCAGGCCCAATCCTACTACGCGCCTTTTCGCAGCAAATCCCTTGAAAAAATCCTTTCCTATATAACACATGCCCTGCCGGCAACCGGTTTTGATGGTTTTTCTCTTTCCTCTTTAAGCTCCGGTGACTACCCCCGGTTAGCGGAGCTG
>JAGLQA010000154.1 GCA_023137075.1 Candidatus Aminicenantota bacterium | reverse complement strand
GCCACCCTATCCGACCACCTGCTCTCAACCATCTCACTCTTCAGGCGCACCGGTATCACCATCGTCCCGGAAGCCGGTTCCGAGAGGCTGAGAAAGGTTATCAATAAAGATGTCACCAATGACGAAATTTTTAAGGCCGTCGATTTAGCTCTTACCTACCGCTGGCAGAAGATGAAATTATACTTTATGATCGGTTTGCCCACGGAAACCATGGCAGACATACAGGCAATCGTGCAATTGATCGATGATATCACCGGCAGGGTAAAAGCCGCGAAGAAACGAATACGAATGCACATCTCCTTTTCGCCCTTTATTCCAAAACCGCAAACACCGCTGCAGTGGGCCGGAAGAGAAAGCCTGGCCGAAATATATAAAAAAATCGAGTACCTGAAAAAAACCCTATGCAAATATAAAAAAGTCGAGCTCGACTTTCATGACCCCCGGAACAGTGTTGTGGAAACAATCCTGGCCAGGGGCGATTACCGGGTGGGCGAACTTCTCCTTCGCGCCTTTAAAAAAGGCGAAGTTTTCTCGGCCTGGGATTGGGATTTTAATTTCCCGGTCTGGGAAGAACTAATGGCGGAATGCGGATGTGATGAATTTTTAAAGGAGATTCCCCCGGAAGAGCCCTTACCCTGGGATTTTATCCAGGTCAACTATAAACCGACTCACCTGCTTACCGAATACAAAAACGCAGCCGCCGGAATCCCCACCCCGCGCTGTTCTCCCGAAGCCTGCAAAAATTGCCGGGGCTGTTTATATCCCTTGCAGGAAAAAAAATCCGGGCAGGACAAAAAGGACTGTGCTCCCCGTCAAACCGGGCCGCAGCCCGGGGAGAAGCGACCGGTTTTAGAGAAAAAGTACAATAAAATCAGGATCTTTTATGAAAAAACCGGGGATTTTATCTTTTTTTCCCAGATATCCATGCTGAAGTACATCGAACGGCTGGTTCGGAAATCGGGCATCGACTTCAAATGCTCGGAAGGATTTCATCCCCGCATTAAGATCGCCACCCTGCCGCCCCTTTCGGTCTACGCGACCGGTCTCGATGAAGTGGCCGAGTTATTTGTGGATCCTTTTCTCAGCGAGGCCCGGATCCTGGAAGCGCTGAACCGCACATCCGCAGTGTTTATATTTAAACGAGTCGGTATATGCAGCAATACTCCGAAACTCACCCGGGATCTGTCCGTCATAGAATACGAAATTAAAATAAAAAACCCGCTGCGATTCAAGAAGATGATCGAACCCCACCTCGAGCCTACCGACGACATCGCCTATTTTGAAGACAGCTTAATTTTAACGATAGACTACCACCGGCAAGGCCAGGAGCGATTTGCGAAAATATATAAAGCCATCGATCCGGAGAAAAAACGCACCCGCTTTCTAACCAGGACGCGGGTCATATTCTCTTCGGCGGAGGAAGCCGCGTCATAAGGCCGAAATTTTCAAGTGGGCCGATCTTTAGATCCATTTTGCCAGGTCGGTAAAGGCCTTTAACTTTTTGTCCGCTTCCCTTAACCGGGCGGATATAATTCGTGCCAGTTTGGTCACTATTTTAAGACCGCTTTTATTATCTAATTCGATAAATTTCCAAAAATGCTCCCTGCTTATTTCTAGTATTACGGCATCCGTGTGCGCGATTGTTGTGGCCGACCTGGGTAAATCTTCAAGCACGGCCATCTCCCCGAAAAAGTCCCCATTTTTAAGAACAACCAATGCTTCTTCCATCTCCGGGTTAGGGGTTTGAGATACCCGCACCTCCCCTCCGAAAATAATCATCATGGTATTGCCTATACTCTCTTCCTGGAAAATAATATCTCCCTGCTTATAGTTTTTTTCCGCGAACAAATTGCTTAACTCATGCAAGGCGTGGTCGTCAAGACCTGAAAATATGTCTACCTTTTTAAAAAACTCTAAAATAGAATCGTTTTCTTGTTGCATTTTTCTAAGTATAACATATATTTTTTTTAGAATACATTATTAACAAAAAAAAATCAACCGACATTCTCTTGTTATTTAGTAACTGTTATTATAAAATATTTCTATGAAAAAGCAAATACTTATCATTTTTTTAATTTTGTTATTTATGGCCGGTTTACCCTCTTGCGGTAAAAAAGACTCGAAAGAAAAAACTTACCCTGAGCATTTAATAGATGCTCTCGATAAGGCCGGTTCACTCTCGAGGGATCATCAAATCCAGGCCGTAAAAGACGCGTTAAATTCATATTATATCGATAACGGCGATTACCCGGGAAATTTAAATGAGTTAGTGCCCACCTACCTGAAAGTAGAAACTCAATTAATCGATTCCTGGGGCACAACCTTTCAGATTGAAAACACAACGATCGTTTCTGCCGGCAAAGACAAAGAATTCGGTACCGCCGATGACAGGCGATGGGAAATTTGAGGGTATGCTATAATCTTGATTAGTTCAAAAAAATTCAACAGGAAGATAAATGGGTAGTATTAAACGAATCTATGTAGAAAAAAAGAGTGAATTTGCCGTCGATGCCGAACAATTCCGGTTCGACCTAAAAGAGAATCTCGGCATACGCGGTCTCAGCGGCGTCCGGGTACTCAACCGCTACGATATTGCCGGCATTAGCGAAACGGACTACCGCAAGGCCCGCAGGACGATTTTTTCCGAGCCCCCGGTTGATCATGTTTTCGATGAAAAAATTGAAATACCGGGAGGAGACCGCGTGTTTGCCGTCGAATATTTGCCCGGTCAATACGACCAGCGGGCCGATTCAGCGGCCCAGTGTATCCGGATTTTAACACTGCGCGACAATCCCCTGGTAGCGGCGGCAAAAATCTTGATATTAAAGGGCAGCATATCGGAGGGCGAATTTCTAAAGATAAAAAAATACCTGGTCAACCCGGTCGATTCCAGAGAAGCCGCGCTGGTAAAGCCAAAAAAATTGAAGATGGAATTCAATATTCCCGCGGATGTGGAAATACTGAAAAATTTTATCTTAATGCCGGGAAAGGAACTCGAATCGCTTCGGCGGTCCTTAGACCTGGCAATGAGCCCGGAAGATTTTCGCTTTTGCCGGGAATATTTTAAAGAAGAAGAGAAACGAGACCCCACCATAACGGAAATCAAAATGCTCGACACCTATTGGTCCGACCACTGCCGCCACACCACTTTCGAGACCCTGCTGGAAAAAGTAGAAATAGAGGATTCCCCTTTAACCCTACCGGTGGAAAACGCCTATCGCCGGTACCTACAAGCCCATGATCTCGTTTATCACGGTAAAAACCGAGATGTCAGCCTGATGAAGATCGCCACTATGAGCATGAAACAGCTCGTGAAAACGAAGGCCGTAACCGACGTGGAGATTTCCAGCGAGATAAATGCCTGCAGTATCATCCGCCAGGTGATAATTGACGGCAAAGAAGAAGAGTGGCTGATTATGTTTAAAAACGAGACCCATAATCATCCCACGGAGATCGAACCCTTTGGCGGGGCCGCCACCTGCTTAGGCGGCGCCATCCGGGACCCCTTATCTGGCCGGGCCTATGTATACCAGGCCATGCGCGTCACCGGCAGCGGCGATCCCCGGAGAAAGATAGCGGATACCCTGCCGGGCAAATTGCCCCAGCGCAAAATCACCACGGAAGCGGCCCATGGTTACAGTTCTTATGGCAACCAGATCGGCGTGCCCACCGGTCAGGTGGTTGAGATATACGATGAGGGATATGTGGCAAAACGGATGGAAGTTGGCGCAGTAGTGGGGGCGGTTCCCCGGAAAAACGTGATCCGGAAAGAGCCCGAACCCGGCGATTTGATCTTACTAATCGGCGGCAGGACCGGCCGGGACGGGATCGGCGGCGCCACCGGTTCGTCGAAACAACACACCGAAGAATCCATATTTACGGCCGGGGCCGAAGTGCAGAAGGGAAATCCGCCGGAAGAGAGGAAACTGCAGCGGTTGTTTCGCGATCCGCGGGTTACCCGTTTAATCAAGAAGAGCAATGATTTCGGGGCTGGTGGCGTTTCCGTGGCCATCGGCGAGTTAGCCGACGGGTTGGTCATTAACCTGGACCGGGTGCCGAAAAAGTACGAAGGTCTCGACGGCACGGAACTTGCCCTCTCCGAATCCCAGGAGCGGATGGCTGTCCTGGTTTCGGCAAAGGATGTGGATAGGTTTAAAGAACTGGCCGGTGAAGAAAATTTGGAGGCCACCGAGATTGCCGGTGTAACGGCCGATAAGCGCCTGAAGATGTACTGGCGTGGGGAAAAAATCATCGATATCAGCCGGCGTTTTATCAACACGAATGGAGTCAGACAGAAAAGATCGCTGGTCGTATCTGCCCCAAATCCGGAAGAGAACTTTTTTAAAAAGAGGATAACAGCCATCGAGAACCGGCCGGGAAATTTAAAAAAAGCCTGGCTGGAAAAACTTTCGGATTTAAATGTGGCCGGTCAGAAGGGATTGGTTGAGCGCTTCGATAGTACGGTCGGCGGCGGCACCGTGTTTATGCCTTTCGGCGGGAAATATCAACACACCCCGGTTGAGGCAATGGCCGCAAAAATACCGCTGCTTTCGGAGCATGAGGACACCGGCACCGGCACGGTTATGAGTTTCGGCTTTAATCCCCGGCTTTCGACCTGGAGTCCCTTTCACGGCGCACTTTACGCCGTTATAGAAGCCGTGGCAAAAATCGTGGCAGTGGGCGGCGATTATAGGACGATCCGCGCCACGCTCCAGGAGTACTTCGAAAAGTTAGGCGAGGATAAACGAAAGTGGGGCAAACCCTTCAGCGCCCTGTTGGGCGCGTATTACGCGCTTACGGAATTGGGAATACCGGCAATCGGCGGTAAAGACAGTATGTCCGGCTCTTTTGAAAATCTCAATGTACCACCCACTTTGATAACCTTTGCCGTGAATACCATGGACGTGAACAAAGCGATTTCCCCCGAATTTAAGCAAACCGGCAGCCCGGTTTTTTACGTCAGGCTTAAGCGAGATGCGCACGAAATGCCGGATTTTGATTCCTTGAAAAAAAATTATGCGCTAATAACCGAAAAAATCGGGGCCGGGCAAATCCTATCGGCCGCTGTCGTTAAAGCCGGGGGCCCGGCAGAGGCAATCACCAGGATGTGCTTCGGCAATCGTATCGGCTTCAGTTTCGCCGGGGAAATCCCCCCGGAAGTCCTGTTCTCCCCGGATTACGGTTCTCTCATCCTGGAAACAAACCCGGAACAAACCGGAAAGGACCACCCTTCGGACTTCACACTGCTGGGTTACACACAGCCGGAACCGGTGATACAAATCGGCGAGGTCGATATCCCCATCGAAGAGGCCTTCTCTCACTGGCAAGAACCCTTAGAGCGTATTTTCCCGACGCGCACCGCGGAAAACCAGGCAGCATTAAACACATCGCTTTACAGCGAGCGTTCCGGGAAAAGACCATCGCACAAGGTCGCCAGGCCGCGGGTTTTGATTCCCGTATTTCCCGGGACCAATTGCGAATACGAGACCGGGAAAGCCTTTGAACGGGCCGGGGCCGTGGTGGATACCCTGGTCTTTCGCAACCTGACCACCGCTCATATTAACGAGTCTTTGGAAAGGCTGTGGAAAAAAATCGACAACACACAGATCATCGTTATCCCCGGTGGGTTTAGCGCCGGTGACGAACCCGACGGATCCGGGAAATTTATTGCCGCTGTTTTTCGCAACCCCGCGGTTTCGGAAGCGGTAATGCGGTTCTTACAGGAACGGGACGGATTGATGCTCGGTATATGCAACGGTTTCCAGGCGCTCATCAAGCTAGGGCTTGTGCCCCACGGCGAGATCAAGTACATGAATGAATCAAGCCCTATTTTAACCTTTAACCGGATCGGGCGCCATGTGTCCTGCATGGTGCAAACAAAAGTCACCTCTGTTCTCTCACCCTGGTTTATGCTCTCCCAGCCGGGCGATATTCATGCCATCCCTATTTCCCACGGAGAAGGGCGGTTTATTGCCACTGAAGAAACGATAAACCAATTATTCAAGACTGGCCGGGTTGCCACCCAATACGTTGCCCTTGACGGGCAGCCCACCTATGATATTGCCTTTAATCCCAACGGCTCCATGCATGCCATCGAAGGAATAACCAGCCCGGACGGCAGGATATTGGGGAAAATGGGCCACTCCGAACGGATGGGCGCCAATGTGGCCAAAAACGTCCC
>JAGLQA010000153.1 GCA_023137075.1 Candidatus Aminicenantota bacterium | reverse complement strand
GGACACACGGGTTGGGCATATTCATAACGGTGCACCTTTTTGGATAGCACCCAACTCTCATCGAAGCCGGGATTGATCTTTTTGCAGTAACCGGTGACTTCGTCTAAAAACTCCCGGTCGGATTTTTGAAAATTCCGGTGCGTTCCGGGAAGATAAAAGGGGAAATATAGAATCTTTTCGGTCAGGGGATTAATGTTGGAATACTCGATGATTCCCGGCAAATCGATCTCCGGGTCATTAATATTCAACCAGAAATTTTCGGTCAGCGAGTTAGTCAATTTCAGGATCACGCAAACCACCCCGATATTATCCAGGGTTTCGTACTTTTTCACCACCTCCGCGGGCAGCCCGGAGACAACCCGGGGAATATAGGGGAGGGGTAGGGTGGTCACAACTTTATCAAAACGCTTCTCCTCACCGTTTACTGTGACTTTAAGCGATTTGCCGTCACTTTTTATGCCGGTTACCCCGGCATGCAAACGGATCTCTCCTTTTTTTTCTTTAATCTTTTCCATGAGGGCAGTCAATAGTACTTCCACGCCTCCTTCCAAATATGCCAATTCCTCGGTAAACGCATTCTTGCGGGAGAGGCCCACCCGTTTGAGCCTGCGCCATATCCAGGCGGCTGAAACCCGGTCTTTGTACTCGTGGAACTTGAGACGGAGCAAACTGTCCCATAAAATACGGTACGCTCGTTCCCCGATAAAATCTTTGAGCCACCGGGTACCGGTCAGGTTTTCCAGTTTGTCCCAGCGTTTTTTTTTGACACTCAGGGAAACCTGTAAGCCGAAACGGACTTTTTCGATAAAGCTTAGGTGCGGGAAGAGAAGTAATGCCACCGGGTTACCCCATTTATACAGCTTCCCGTTAAAAAAGAAGCCCATCCTTGTCCGCTGCCACCTTAAGTGACGGTCAATTCCCAGTTCCGATAACAATTCAAACAGCGGGGTATCGGGTTTACAAAAAAAGTGGTAGTACCTTTCAATCTGTAAGCCGGCAAAATTAAATGAGGCAGACATGCCGCCGACCCGGTCATCTTTCTCAAAGAGGGTGACGTCAAAGCCTTTTTTTGATAATTCATAGGCAGTGGTGAGTCCCAGGATCCCGGCCCCGCACACGGCAATTCTCTCTTTTTTACTCACCTGTTATCTCCTGAATAGGTAATCCCATACCCGTCTTAAGGTCAGTTTCAGATGGTTCCAACTCTTGATGTCCAACAGCATCTTAAACAATATGGCGGGACGCAGGTAAAACGCAAGATAGGCCCGGCGCTGCCAGGCTTTCAACTTTTTCTTCGTTATTCCCCGGGGCGCGTAGGGAACTTTCGAGTAAAACAGGTTGTCCCAGGCCGGTTTTTCGATCTCTTCCTTTTCGACTAAAAGCCGGGTGGCTTCCGTGCCCGGCAGGGGTAGAAAGTTACTGAAGTGGGCGCGTTTTAATTTCAGCTTTTTCGCGAAACGAATAGTGGCTTTTATATCTTCCGTGGTCTCCCCGGGGAAACCGATAATGAAAAAACCACAGGGGTCCAACCCGGCTTCCCGTACCAGGTTTACCTTTTCTTCGATAAGTTCCAGGGTGAGGTTTTTCTTCATTTTGTCCAATATACGCTGCGACCCGCTTTCGATTCCCACGTTGAACGCGTATGCGCCGGTTTCTTTCATCAAACGCAGCATTTCCCGGTCCAACAGGTTCAAGCGTAAACCGTTGGGGAAGGTATAATTGATATCGAGCTTGTTCTTGCGAATTCCCTCACAAAAATCGATTACCCGCTGCTTTTTAAAATTAAACATATCATCGATAATATGAAACTCGCGCACGCCATAGTCGTGGTACAACATGCGCATCTCTTCCAACACTACCGGGATACTCCTGAATCGCAGCGTCTTACCCATGTTTACCGCGCTGCCGCAGAAAGTGCACAAATAGGGACAACCGCGGGTGGTCGAGATAGAAACAATCGGGAACCTTTTGTAAAAACCGCTTTGCGGGCTGTCGGGATACTCTGCCGGCACCATTAAATCCCAGGCCGGAAAATCCAGGACATCTAAGTCTTCAATCACGGCCCGGGGATTCTGCCGCACCTTAGCGCCTTCACGGTACACCAGGCCGGGGATATCCCGGAGCGGAATGTTCGCTGCTCCTAAAATCCGTTTCATTAATAGGGGCAATCCCACTTCCCCTTCCCCGGCAAAGGCAAAATCGATTTCCGGGATTTCTTCTAAAGAGAGTGTATTTGTGGCCGACACATGCGGACCGCCGAGTATAACCGGCACACCCGGGATCACTTTTTTTATGTCGATGATACTCCGTGCTGCAGTGCCAAAGTCGTAGGAGTATGCCTGGAAACCGATAACCGCCGGTTTTAACCGGGTAAGTCGTTCCTGCAGGTCCCCGGTTTTTAGTTTTTCTTTCAGGCAGTCGATTAGCGACACATCCTGGAATCCGGCTCCCCGCAAAGCGGCTGCCAGGTACCCCAAACCGATGGGCTGCACCACATAGTGGGTGTGGCTTGGCGGGACGACCAACACTATTTTCACGGTTTCTTCCGGCGAGCAACCACGAAGGGGCCGTTTTTGATAATCAGGAATTCGGAAACAATCACAAAGGCGAGTCCGAGCAGTATAATGATTGTCGAGAAAAGATTCTGGAGTGGGTTCCATTGGTAAAAAAGGAAAAACACCGAATATACCCCGGTAAAGGCTACCAGGCCGAAATAATCGAACTTTTCATCTTTTAAGAAGAGCTTCAGCGCGTACAGCGGGAAAATATGCCAGGGTTGAAATATCTTATCATAGAGCAAAAAAAACAGGAAGAGGATATAACAAAATCGCAGCACATCGATTTTCCGCTTCATAAAATACAGAAAAAAGGTAACAAAGGCCACACCCGTCAGGAAAAAGAAAAAATATTCCCCGAATTTAACCTGGGCGAACAAATTCAAACAGGATACGCTGTCTAAGGAGCCGACATATTTTATGGCATCGATATACTTGATTATCCCGGGAAAAAACAACGTTGACAGGAGTACCGGTAAAACAAAATAGAGAATATCCAGGTAAAACCGGCTCTTTTTTCGGACGCTTTCGATAAAAAAGGGCAACACAAATAGGGCGTAAATAAATTTGAACGCGGGCGTTATCCCCAAAAACAGAAAACTTAACGGAAAATTTCCCTTTTTCAAAAAATAAAAGGCAAGAATAAGGAAAAATAAAGGCATTATATCGAGATGGGCAGTCAAGACACCTTCGATGAGCACAAAAGGCGACAGCGCAAAAAACACAAAATTCCTCTCCGCACAGTATTTGAAGGCGAAGCCGATCATGGCCGCGAAAAAAATCAGGAAGACTGTTTTCAACACGTACATATTCAAAAAAGGGGACAGGTCCGAAAAGTAAAAAACTTTGAATACCAGGTTGGTAAGGGGGCCATAGGCAAGGGGGACAAAAATCCAGGGTGACAGTAAGAGATAAGGCGTATCAAAATATGCTACCGGTTCGTAGGGATTCAGGGCTAATTCGGCCTGTATCTTCCCTTTAAAGGTATATAAAAACACATCGCTGGAAAAAAAAGGCATGGAAATAAAATAAACCACAGCCACTAAAATCAGGAGGAACAGCGCTTTGTTCTTATTGATCAGACCGGCCAATTTATACTGCAGGAAAAACAGCGCCGCAAAACAGAGGGTAAAAAAAAGCGACGCAGCCGGTGTTTTTAAGCCCACATCCATTGATTGTTGCAACAGCATTTTATAACCCGGGTCCACCGGCACGAATAGGGTGGTTCCGAAACAAAGAAGATAGGAAATTAAAACGTAAAAGTAGGAATAGGCTTTTGCCATATTGTTTTCGGAAAAATCTTTGCGCAATTGAACCGGTTCACCTATCTTTTTAATCATCGTCTATTGTATAAAAAAAAAGATCCATTTTCAATCGTAACCGGGTGACCGAACCCAATGCCTAAATCCCATAAGCATGTAATGATGGGCAACCGCAAGGGATTGCCCCTGCCTTTTATTGATCGTATTTCTCATCGAGTTAATATATTTAGGCGGTGGATTTATTTTTTTCGCTGTTTTGCTCTTTTATTTTCTTTAATTTCTGCCTTACGTCCCTGAAAGTCCAGGGTGGGGTGGGCTTCGATTGTTTCCACAGGCCTTTTTTCGCTTTTTTGGCTTTTTTTTGAGCTATAGCTAATTTCTTGCCGGAACTTTTCTTTTTGACATGCCAGGCCAGGCCTTCTTCAACCAATGTTAAAGATAAATCCTTCCCATCGATCACGACCCGGGCAATCATGCGATCTTCCTCGTCATAGTTGCGAATATCGACAGTTAATTTTTTTTTGTAAACAAAGGATGTGGTGAATTCCGCTGCTTCTTTTCCGAATTCCTGTTCCGGTTCCGGGCAGTCGATGCCATCCAATTCGATTGAAATTTGTTTGTTTTTAAATACGACAATAATCGAATCTCCATCTAAAATTTTATAACCCCAGGCAGCGAAGGTGGCGGCACCTAGGTTTGATACGGCAAAAACCGGAACAACTAAAAAAATCATCGTGTTTAATATTAATTTTTTTCTCATATTTGTTTTCCTTAAATACGCATTAATGTTCAATGTTCAACTCCAGGTCCTTTATACCATATTATGTATTAAAAAAGCAAGAAATATTAGGGGAGACAGGAGGGGACAGAGGACGGCACTTTGCCTCAAAATAAATTTTAAATAGCGCTCCCAACCTGAAGGGAATATTGCTCAAATTATTTTTCTGTCAAGATGTTTTGTTTTATGATATAATTGTCTTTGCCATTACATGGCGGTAAGGATTAACATATATTTCCCCCCCACCGTCAGGTGGGTCCGTTTTTCGAGTTGTGCCTTGAAAAACGATTGTTCTAAAAACGTGAGGAAAAAGAGGATGATTGAAATACCCGAATCATTAATTCTGGCTAAACAATTAAACCAGGCCCTAAAGGGGAGAACCGTTACCGGGGTTTTCCCCTGGCAATCCCCCCATAAACTGGCTTTTATTAATGGGGATCCGGCCACCTATGATAGTTTATTCAATGGCAAAACCTTTGAGCAAGCTTATGGTTTTGGTAGTTGGGTGGAGATGAAGTTTGGGGACAGCATTCTGGCTGTCAGTGAGGGAACCGGTTTATTTTATACAAACGATGAAATCAAGCTACCCAAAAAACATCAAATGCTCCTGAAATTTGATGATGGTTCTTTTTTATGCGCCTATGTAAAAATGTACGGAGCAGTAGTAGGCGCCAAAATTGGCGAATACGACAATAAGTATTACCTGGTGGCCAGGGATAAACCATCGGTATTTTCAGAGGATTTTAGCCCGGAGTATTTTAACACGATGCTAAAGGATGAAGGGGTGCAGAAATTAAGCATCAAAGCTTTTTTGGCTACCGGGCAACGAATTCCCGGGATTGGTAACGGCGTTTTGCAGGACATTCTTTTTAACAGTAAAATTCACCCCAGGGAGAAGGTGAAAAATATCTCAAAAGCCCGGAGAGAAAATCTATTTAAATCCATGTTATCCACCTTACGTGAAATGACGGAATCGGGAGGGAGGGATACGGATAAGGATCTCTTTGGAAATAATGGCGGCTATATAACGAAGATGAGTAAAAACACCGTCAATAAGCCCTGCCCGGTTTGTAATACCGGTATAGTAAAAGCCAGTTACATGGGAGGCAGCATCTACTTTTGCTCCACCTGCCAACCCCTATCTCAGTAATAACACTGCGTATTCGATTTATCCCGACATTTTTTATTTTTGCTCTTTCTTAAATTCAAAATCTCCGGCAGAACCGTCATCCTCTTTTAACCAGGCTCCAGTCAGATCCCCCCTTTTTCCCTTTAAAAAATTATTGTATTAAACTATCAAAACTATCTATTTCCAATTCATCCGATGTTTTTAGTTTTGAAAATATTGATGAAGGTAACATTAAAGAGAATTAATAAACAAATGTAATAAATCCAAATTTCAAAGTACCGTCCCTAAACGCT
>JAGLQA010000152.1 GCA_023137075.1 Candidatus Aminicenantota bacterium | reverse complement strand
AATCAAAATTTTGCTAAAAACTAAAATTCCCATCAAAATCCTAAAAGGAAAAAACCGATCCGGTTTTGAGAGAAAACTTGAATTCTCACTTGCTAAGACATTGACTTCTTTAAATCTATCTTCTAATATATTCATGTGGTAAAAATAAGTTTCCTATCAACGTGCTTAAAAACAAGGAGGTTTAAATGAAAAGATCATTAATAAAGGGGCATTTAACCCTTTTTGCCAGTAATAAAGTTCTTCTCACTGTTAGTTTGATTGTGATAATAAATATGTCCACACTGGGCGCAATCAAATTAACTGACGCATCTAAAGACAATATGAAATTGTCTGAATTCATCAAAGAATATTCGGAATTATCACTGCCGCAACTATATTCATCACCCCGCATTTCCACATCTAATCTCCCAAAAATTCTATTAACAGACGGGAACATACCCATGTTAGCAGCAGCCAATTTTAACAAGCTTCTCCTCATCGACCCCATAAAATCCGAACTGTCTAAAACTTTCGATATCCGGAAAGTATTTTCAATTCTTACTATCAACGGGATAGATGGTTTTTTTATACGCCACACTGAAAATTCCGAAGATAAACTATCCCGCCTTGATATAAAATCAGGTAAAATCTTATGGTCAATTCCAATCAATTTTACATCATTTTATCTCTACCGGCAACAAAGTGTCACATATACAGCAACCGTGCCATTCGTATACTCACAAATTCCAGGAACACAGAAAATATTTTTCAAAGGTCTAACCCAAAAAAAGGTAAAATTATTCAAAAGCTGGAAATATATGAACCGGTTATTTATCCTGGATACAGAAACCGGTAAAATTACAGAAGATAAAAAATTCCATTTCCGCCGTTCCATTGCGGATTTTGTAGATTTATTTATGAATAGTGAAAAGATGGAATTTGAAGCAATTGATATATTAAGCGGGAAAACATATTTCAAAGGGAAATACAATATTAGTGATTTCCTTGGCAGTAAAAAATTCCACCCGGTTGGTAAAAGGAAATTTGCTAATTGGAATCTAGGGGGCTGGGAGTTTTCGGGACTTCTTACCGCGAATGGATTGATTATCTCTGCCCGGCATTCTTATTATTTTCAAGGAGGTATAAAAAGTTCTTCATGGGTGACATATGATCTTAAAGGTAACCGTGTAAAAAGGCTTATTCCTTCACCGATGAGTTCGGTGGACCTGGCAGTCCGGAATCTCGGCAAAGATAACTGGCCTCTATATTTACCCAATATTATTGGCCGTAAGGGGAGAAGATGTGAGGTGAACAAATTCTTAGTGTTAAAAAAAGATGGAACCTTTACTGAGGTACCCCTTCCCGTTATCGAAGATGTTAAAAGTTTTAAATACCTGGGGCCGGATAATTGGTTCCACGATGGAAATAAAATATATTATTTAAGGTCTCAAAATCTTTACAGTTTTAAAATCGGTGAAAAAACAGGTAAATTGCTCTTTAAAAACCTTAATAAAAAAGAGAATTGGAACAGCATGCCCTATGGTGACAATAAATATGTGGTGCTAACTCCGGGATACTATACTAAAAAGAAAAGAGCTATTTTAGTAAGGCTCTCAGACGGGAAAATCATCCTTCCATCTGAGTTTTCCAATGAACTGGGGACAACTCTCTGGCAACCGGTATTAGATTATAATCATTCCTATGAACCTATCCCCCGGGAAGGTCTCCCTTTAACCTTTAAAGACTATTCAAATTATGAATTCGGTGGGATTTTCTCAGGTGAAATTAAAAAATGTAATAAGGTAAAAAATAAGCCCGGGTACAATATGCTCAAAATATGGGGGTCTCTCGGAGGCACAGCGAAATATGGTGATATCGGTATTGTACCGGCGATATTGAAGGATAAATCAGTAATTTTAGTTGGGATAAGTATTCCTGGTAATAAGGTTTTATTTTATGTTCCTGTATTAAGGATCAGGGGATTACCCGTAAATGAATATCTTAATGGCAATGTTTTTCCCTTTAATGTGATCAATTTAAACGAAAAGGAATCTTTGCTCATTCTTTTTGAGAATTTGAACAGCCTCAAAATCTACAAGATCCAACGTCCGCTAATGTGATAAGCCTTGAAAAACAAGCACGGCGGGTTAAAATTTAAAAACGTGGGTAAAATTTTTTGCATCTTTAATTCTATTCTTATACTTTTAACCTCTTCCCTATTTTTCACCTCTTTTTAATCCTCGCTGCGGGTAAAATATATATGTGTTTCTTCAGGGGGGAAATCCTGTATATCGAAAGATATTGCCCATAAAGCAAAAACATTACCTTCAGGATCCACCTGTACACAGGGATTAAATATCCCGAAAAAACCGGGTTGGTTCATTAGTTCAACGGAATTTGTCCAGCTATTTCCGTTGTCTATCGATCTGCAGTAATATATATCATCGCAATAACTAAACCAGGATGCCTGATCTGAAGTTTCCCCGGTAAATATTAAATATATATTAAAAAGTGAATCTACTGCAATAGCCGGTACTTGATGGATATTACCTTTTTTACCGGTACCAATACAATTGCTCCAGGTAATCCCCCCATCCTGCGAACGTTTAAAATATATTTCATCATTCTCATTTAACCACGCCACATACAAAAACCCCCTACTGTCGGAAGAAATACAGGGATGTTGTCCGTTTTCACTAATTTGCAGCGGTTTGCTCCAGCTTTTACCATCATCAACGGATCGAGTAAAATCAATCGAATCTTTTTCAAAAACAAGATTGAAATTTCCATTCACATCATCTACGATTCCCAATTGGGA
>JAGLQA010000151.1 GCA_023137075.1 Candidatus Aminicenantota bacterium | reverse complement strand
TTACCCTTATTAGTAGACCGGCTAAAGTAGATTTGATCATACCCGCCTCTCGATGTATATTTTGCCCATATAAGGTATAAATTATCATTCTTGTCTATATAAAGTATAGGGCTGCTGCATGGAGTAATTTTTTCGATGCGTATCCTGCTGGTCCAATTGTTTCCATGGTCGGTCGATTTAATCATCCATATCCCCTCATCCGCAAAAATCACATAAATATTGCCCTGGCTGTCACATTTCATCTCCGGTGTATGATGTGTTCCCTGTGTTATTTTAAGCTTAATCGGATCAGCGAATGTATGGTTGTTTATAAGGGTGAAGTCGAGTTTTTCGGATTCCAGGGGGGTTGTTGAGGAAGATGGATTTCTCAGAAATACGCTAACAACATCCGTATCCGTATTATCTAAGGCTGCCGCTAATGATGAATTAGCAACAATGGTATCATCCGGGTTTATTGTACAGGTCAATTCATTCGCGCTTACATAGGTCGCGGTTATCTCCTTATTATTGAAAACAATCGAGGCGCCCGGTAGGAAATCGCTGCCCTTACAGGTTAGTGTAAAAGGCTCCCAATGGGAAAAGGCGGATGTCGGTGAGATCGAGTTCAGCACCGGTTTTTTTCCCGGTTCTTCCCCATTTGTATCACTGCTTTTAGTATCACAGGCCACAAAAGCCAGGAATAAGATAACGATTAAAGCACTCAATATATATTTTTTCATAATTGCCTCCCGTCCGTTTATAACGGATTATCATCTTTTACTTTTCATAACAGAGGCGGAAACCTACTTTATGATCCGTGTAATCGGGTTCATTTCCGCGACGAGCAGCTGCACGACTGGTATAGGCATCATCGGTATAGTTTCCACCTCGATTAACTCTTTCTGATCCAGTGGAAGGCCCCTGAGGATTATTTCTGGGTGAGATTGGATAGTAAGTTGCACTGTACCAGTCCTGGCACCACTCCCATACATTTCCTGCTAAATCATATACACCATAAGGGGAAACATCTGAGGTATACGATCCAACCGGCATGGTCTTGCCCTGACAATTATTAAAATTCAGTATACTGCAATTTGGGTTCGAATTTCCCCATGGATATTCCCTGAAATCTGTACCACGATATGCTTTTTCCCACTGTGCTTCAGTTAGGAGATGGATGTTTTTACCTGTCTTTTTGGCTAACCAGTCACAAAAGACTTTGGCATCATGCCATGATACGTTGATAACCGGTCTTTTCCCTCTACCCCAGCCGTGGTCACTGGGTTTACTCTGCCCTGTTTCCTCGTAAAACTTATCGTACTGCTCGAATGTGACTTCATATTTTGAAACATAATATTCATCTAAATAAACATTATGCTCAGGAGTTGCGGGACTATCACCGTTGTCCCCTCTTTTAAATTCTCCTTCAGGGATTTGTACCCATTCTATGCCTAAAACCCTGGTGTCATAATCGCTCTCATCGCTGCCATTGTTAGTATCATCTTTTTTACTCAAGAGCAACACAACAACTACTCCCACAACAATGACTCCTCCAACGACCAGCAGCCAGGGGAATTTTTTCTTTTTTGTCTTAGAAGAAGGGACGGCAATGACATTACCATCTTTTTCATTTTTCTCAAGCTTCTTCACCCCGGCGTCAGACTTTTTTACTTCCTCGTTTTTTACCCCTTCCCCGGCGAAAGAGAAATTACTACCCACCAGGAAGAAAATAAAGAAAAATAAAGTTACCGCCGATAATTTTTTCATGAATTGCCCTTTAATCATTTTTATACCTCCTTTATTTTCTATTCTTCTTAAAAAACTTTTTCCTTTGACCCGGCAACTCCAGCTTCCCCAATATAGGATCAGGCACGACTCCCTGACCCCGCTTCTGACTATTCTATATCTCGAAATCCCGGGAAAGTCTGCCACTCCTGTTTCTCCTTCTTCAAGACTTAAAGAATATTATATACTTTCTCTCCAAAACAATCAAAATTTTGCTAAAAACTAAAATTCCCATCAAAATCCTAAAAGGAAAAAACCGATCCGGTTTTGAGAGAAAACTTGAATTCTCACTTGCTAAGACATTGACTTCTTTAAATCTATCTTCTAATATATTCATGTGGTAAAAACAAGGATGTTTACATGACAAGATCCAACGTCCGCTAATGTGATAAGCCTTTGAATTCCCCTTAAACAAAAATTTTTGGGAATTCTCTAAATATAGAAAATAAAAGCGCGATCTGGTATAAATAAGGTGGATGAATAATGAACTAATGAAGAATAAACCTATTAACACGGATCGTTTGTTTCCGGCTATTTTCGGTATTGTTGTCGGACTGCACCTTTTGCTTTTGTGGCAGTCACCCATCCTTCCTTTTATCGACCTGCCTTTCCGGCTGGCGGCCTCGACCATATCCCGGTTTTTCGGAGAATCAAGCAACTCTTTTTCGCACTACTATTCGGTGGATACTTTTTTTAAGCCCAACTCCTTTCACCTGCTCTTCTGCAGTCTGAAAATTTTTTCCTCCGTGGAGTTTGCCAATAAAGTCTTTTACTCCTTATATGTGATGCTGCTGCCTTTCTCTATATTTCTCATAGTAAAAAAAATAGGTGGTAACACCTGGTTTTCTATGCTCTCTTTTTTGCTGCTTTATAATTTCAGCGCCGGCTGGGGTTTTTCAGAATTTACCATGGCCATTCCCGTGATTCTTTTCTTTTTTTATTTCGTGAATGACTATTTCAAACAGGGTGGTTTTGTTCCTATGATGGCGGTGGTGTTTCTATTAATGCTGCTATTCTTCATCCACGTGGTTGCCCTGCTCTTTTCCCTGTTTTTGTTCTCGATCCTTTCACTTTACTATTTCAGGAAATCTCCGGCAAAATTGATTCGAAAAGGAGTCGTGGTTCTGCCGGTTTTATTTTTTATCCTGTTATGGTGGCGGATCGACGCCTTACAGGATAGTCAATTTCGTTTATCTTACCTGTGGTTTTACTTTAAAAATTTCTGGTTCGATTCGATAGCGAATGACCGGACCAACCTGTTTTCCTGGGACAACTTCGCGCTTTTCTCCGGGGCAGCCGGAAAATTAGCGGCCCTGGGCTTCTCTTTTTTTATATTCCTACCCTTGATTTTAAAAGGAATTTTCAGGATAGAAACAGCTAGCCCATCCAAAAAAAACTCAGAAAAAAAAAACACCGGCAGCGTTCTCTTGGTGGTGGGGATTTTTTTAGGCTGCGCTTTGTTTTTTTATCTTTTCATGCCTCATAAAATAGCCGATAATTTCCATTTGTACCAGCGTTTCGCCGTTTTTGTTTTATTAGCGGTCGTCATTCTTGACAGCCTGGCTTACAGGAAGGTAAAACAGTTGAATAGAGTTATCATCGTGGGGATTTGTGTTGTTGTTCTTCTCCACTTTTTCCTGTGGGCCGGTTATTTCAAAGATTTCAACAGGGAAACCCGAACCTTCACAAACGACCTGTTTCCCAAAGAGGTGACCGGGAAAAAATTGGCCGGTTTAATTTATGATTACACCTTCAGGGGCAGGCCCGTTTATATTCATTTTCCCGATTATTATATTGTCCGGAAACAGGGGATTGCCGGCACCTGTCTTATCGATTACCGGTTCGGCACCATCAGGCGGAAAGCAAGCAAAACCCTTTTACCTCCTCAAAGGCGGATCGAGTGGATCGGTAAGAGAAAGGCTTACGACGGCAGGTTCGCGAATATGGACTATATCCTGGTCAGGGGAGACGTACCGCAGGAACATGAAAAATACATGGTGAATTTTATCTTAAAACGAACATCCGGTAGGTGGTCCCTGTATGAAAAAATCCGTACCACGCCGGGTAAACCTGCTTCACTTTTACCAATGGTTCCCGGTTCCGCAAAGCTGATCGCAGAGTTTTCCGTTCGTTCGGATGAACCCTACCTGTGGTCCATGATCGAACCGGGGAGCGAAATATACCTGGATCGTTCCTACGTCTACACCGCCGTTCCCCGGGAATTGATCGACCTGCCGGTTCTACGTCCAACGAATAACGATAAGTATTACGGTTATAACGAGGCGGATTTTCCTTTCATCTCTTTCCGGGTCAAGAAAGATGTAACCCTATATATTATCTACACGAACCGGCACACGAACTTAGAGAAAACCTGGTTAAACCGGGATAAGGGCTGGGTGAAAGAGAATTTCATTGTTGAAACCACGCTGGCCGAGACGAAATCGAAACGATTAGTTAGCAGTCGATTTTTCCCGGCCGGAAGCCGGGTCGAATTGGGTGGCAATGGCTGCCGTAAAAGGGACTGCGACATGTACACGGTGGTCATTAAAGAAAAAAAATGATTCGTGACAGTTATACCATTATTGCTTTTCTTCCGCCCTCCATTTGAGCTGGAATTCGATCTCTTCTTCACCATTCTCCCGCTCATGTTCGATATTGATCGTCGCATTAGGCGGTACGGATATCCGTTCGCCCGCAACCTGGATGCGAAATCTTTTTCCTTGCTCTAAGCAGTCGGCCAATCGACGTAATTTGTCGATAAATAATTTTATGGGATATTCTTTTTCGATATCCCGTCCGGGTTTTATCTCACGTTTCAGCATGTTCGCTGTCCTCCGTCAATAATTATTTTATATTCAATAAGCAACACGTTCTTATACAATTTTTCATGATTATGAATTTGTACCACAGTTAAAACATAATATCAAACCGCATCCGGGAAACTTTCATATAGTGAGATAAACCAGGTAAAATAGAAAAATACTCCCTGAAAACCGCAAAAATTTCTGAAAGAATAGGGTGTACAAAAAAATCACCATGGTTTATAATATTTTTATGAGCGATGAGAAAAACAATAAGCCCGGCTGGGTGCCGGAAAAAGGCGGAGATGCCTTTGCCGTAAAGGTCAAGAAGGGAGTTGAAACGATAAACGGCAGCCGGGCAGCGGCACCGGTCAAAAGGTCACAACTGTCTACGGATGAGTATGTCGAGGGAGTTCTAAAGAACGATAAGACCATATTGGCACGAACAATTACCCTGATCGAAAGCAACGCCCCTGAACATTATGAAAAAGCCAGGGAAGTACTTAAAAGCTTACTGCCCTATTCGGGGAAATCCCTGCGCATCGGTATAACCGGTATGCCGGGCTCAGGCAAAAGCACTTTTATCGAAATATTAGGTTGTTACTTGATCGAGGAAGGACGTAAGGTTGCCGTGCTGGCAGTGGACCCCAGCAGTTCTCTGACAAAGGGCAGTATCCTGGGTGATAAAACCCGCATGGAAAAGCTTTCCCGGCAGGCTAACTGCTTCATCCGGCCTTCACCAACCGGCGGCACCTTAGGCGGTGTTACCCGCAAATCCCGGGAAACCACCCTGGTGTGTGAAGCAGCCGGTTATGATGTGATATTGGTCGAAACCGTAGGTGTCGGGCAGAACGAGATTACGGTCCGGTCAATGGTCGATTTTTTCTTACTCCTGTTGATCGCCGGCGCCGGTGACGAACTGCAGGCTATTAAAAAAGGTGTGATCGAGATTGCCGACGCGCTGCTGGTTAATAAAGCGGACGGTGATAATAAAGCAAGAGCCGCAGCCGCAAGATATGAGTATTCGAGGGCTTTGAAATACCTGACACCGGTCACGAAAGGATGGCAGCCCGTTGTCTATACCTGTTCCGCCTTAAAGGGAGAAGGTATCGCCCGGATATGGAATGAGATAAAAAAATTTGAAACAAAAACAAAGAAAACTGGAGTATTCGACGAAAGACGAAACCGGCAAACAGTGGACTGGGTCTTTACCATGATAGATGAGTGTTTGAAGGAGAGTTTCTATCGTAATCCCCGGGTAAACGAGGAAATCCCCGGTATCAAAGAGCAACTATTAAAAAAAGAAGTGCTTCCCACCACCGCTGTGGAAAAATTGCTGCAATTTTTCTATTCATCCCGAAAATAAAAAATTTTATTTGAGATAAAATGTTGATATAAAAAAAAAGGTATATTATAATATTCACATGAAGGTGATAATATGAGTCCGACAGTTACGGTAATCCTTTTTGTAGTGGCGTTGATTTTTTGCCTGGGGTTCTTGCTCCTGGTCATTTCCTTAGTGCCGACCATCAACCAGCTAAAATCGCTGCTTACCGACCTGGAAAAAACCTCATCGGAGGCCAGGGACTTAGCTGTAAAATTAAAAGATGTGAGTGCCAAAGTAGACCAGGATGTGGCAAAATTTGACACCATACTCGATACCTCAAAGGAAGTGGTCGAAAATGTCTCAAAATCTTTAAAATTTTTAAATAAAAAATTTCTAAAACAATCAGCCGGTTTTTTTGCCCTGATTCCTGCAATAAAAATGGGCTGGGATTTAGTAAAAAAAATAAAAACAAAAGGAGGAAAACAAGATGTCTGAAGAAAGAGGCGGTTTTTCAGGATTAGTTACGTTTTTAACCGGTGTTGCCATTGGTGCCGGGCTTGCGCTGTTATACGCTCCTCGAACCGGTGAGGAAACCAGGAAGAAACTCAAAGACGGTTACGAAAAAGTAAGCGACGATGTAAAAGAAAACTATGAAAAGTTCTCAAAAGAGGCGCAAAAGACGATAGATTCAATCAAAGCAACCTCCGATAAGGCGGTTACTCAGATAAAATCTTTTATCGACGGCGCGAAAGACGGGATAAAAAATGAGATCAAAACGGAATTGGCTGAGGAAGCCAAAGCCCCGGAAAAGAAAAAAGCCGCGAAATAATTAGCTTTAAATACTTTAAGGATTAAAAATGAACATTCTAAGTATCAAAGGGAGAGAAATACTCGATTCCAGGGGAAATCCCACGGTTGAAGTCGACCTGACGCTGGAATCGGGTATTTTTGTAAGCGCGGCAGT
>JAGLQA010000150.1 GCA_023137075.1 Candidatus Aminicenantota bacterium | reverse complement strand
AACATAGATGAGATTATCGCTCCTGCCTTAACCGGTAAAAACGCATTGGATCAGAAGTTGATCGATCAGACCATGATCGATCTCGACGGAACGCCCGGAAAAACAGAATTAGGCGCCAATGCCATGTTAGGCGTATCCATGGCCGCTGCCAAAGCCGGTGCAGCCTATACCGGCCTACCCCTTTATCGATACTTAGGCGGAGTCGGGGCAGTCGAGTTACCGGTCCCCATGTTAAATATCCTGAATGGCGGTTCCCATGCCGATAACAGTGTCGATCTGCAGGAGTTTATGATTATGCCCGTGGGAGCAGCCAATTTCAGGGAAGCGCTGCGTATCAGTTCTGAGATATTCCACACCCTGAAAAGTATTCTGAAGAACAAAGGTTACAGCACGGCCGTGGGTGACGAAGGTGGTTTCGCTCCGAACCTGAAATCTAACGAGGAGGCCCTGGAACTCATCGAATTAGCCATAAAAGAGGCAAAATATAGACCCGGAGATGATGTATGGATTGCCTTAGATCCAGCGGCCACGGAATTTTTTAAAAAAGGCAAGTATGTTTTTAAGAAGTCGTCCGGCCGGGTTTTAACTTCAGAGGAAATGGTTGATTTTTATGTCAAATTAGTTGACCGGTTCCCCATAATTTCCATTGAAGATGGGCTGGCGGAAGATGATTGGGACGGCTGGAAGACTATGACCGAAAAATTAGGAGACAAAATTCAGATCATGGGAGATGATCTTTATGTCACCAACCCGGAACGGTTTCAAAAGGGTCTGGATATGGGCATTACCAACTCTATCCTCATAAAGTTGAACCAGATCGGAACCGTCACCGAGACCATCGAGACTATCAAGATGGCGCAGCGGAACAAATGCACGGCGGTTGTGTCACATCGTTCCGGTGAGACGGAGGATACGTTTATAGCCGACTTAGCGGTAGGGCTTTCCACCGGCCAGATAAAAACCGGGTCCGTATCCAGGAGCGAGCGGATAGCCAAGTACAACCAATTATTAAGAATCGAAGAAGAATTGGGATCCGCCGCGGTCTACAAAGGAATCAAAACTTTCTATAATCTAAAAAAATAAATCCTTACAAAAAGTCTGAACCAGGATTCACAGGATTAAAGGATTAGCAGGATTTTTCCCAAAATCTTATTAATTTTTATTCTTGAAATTCCCCTACCTGATTTTATCGACATATTTCTGGGCATCGATATTCCAGAGGCCTTTCCCGATTCCATACATTTGCTCCCAGTTGATTAACTCTCCATGGGTGTTTTCTTCTATCCGTAATTGGTGTATTAATTTTTCCAGTAGAGCCATCTTTTCGTATCGAGACAGCTTCCTCGTTTCCTGCCATATATTATCTACATTTGTTTTCATATTTCACCTCCATGATGAGAAAGAGCAAACATCATCACGCTCTTATTATATAACTAAAAAGGAATTCCTTCAACCCGGCATTAAAAATTTCACTCTTCTCATAGCGCAATCCAAACCGGGATTCATTTCTTCTTTTTCCCTTTTTTACTTCTTTTCACTTCATATTTTTTCAGCTCATCGATTTTTGCAAAAAATTCTTTCTTGTCATCTTCTGATTCAAATTTAAACCACGTTTTAATTTCTTCTATTTCAAATAATTTTTTCTGAAGGCCATAGATTAATATCCCTTGTAACGAATTAAAAATTTCATTAATAACCAAATGGTAGTCACGCTGAAAAAATGAAGTTGAAATTCCAAAGTTAGCATACCTATTACAATGAAATTTTTTACAAAGTAAATCCGGGGTGAATGCTCCCCAAATAATTGAGGTGAATTGAATGTCAAAATTTCCGTCTATTGATTTTATTTCGTTAAAATTTACTTGTCGAATTTGTGAAAATTTTATGTCAAAATCATCAAAACTACTGAAATTAAATTTTGACCGATCCAAATTTGAATTTTTTGCCACTATTTTTTTGAGATAAGAATAAGAAAAATTGAGATTTGATAAATTCAGATTTGATAAATTTATCGAATCAGCATTTTTTCTCATGTCAATCCCTCTGAATAGATTTGTTCCCCAGGATGGTGCTGAGTCGCTGAAGGCATAATTCCAATTCCTGATAAGGTCGAATAGGTGTTCAAAATTTTCGATTTTGCCGTTGAAGAATTTTTCATTTTCCACTTCATTATACAACTCATTGCCGACCAACAATGCCAGCCAGCGATCCATGTCGGGTAGAATATTGTTAGGCTTATTATTCTGAATGGCTACTATTTCCTTATTGTAGAGAGCGGTTTTTACCTCTGCCTTTGTCATCAGGTAATTGGTTTTGGATTCCAGTATCTCTTTGGCCAACTCAACTATTTTGTCGATTTCTTCCCGGCCTATGCACCAGTTTTCTAAAGATTTTTGGGGATATTCCGTCTGATTTTCTGGAATATTGCATTTCTTATACCAGCCGTAATATATATCGTGGCAGAAGAGTTTATTGTTTTTTTGAGTGGCTAATGATGCCATTAAAGGAAACAACAATCTCCTTTTTTCAATGATTTCCTTCGTAGTGTCTTGAACCGCCGTCTCTCTCAATAATTTTACCATCTCTTTTAGAAATTGGATAGTTTGCCCGGTTGGTTCTCCGAGAAGTAACTTAGTGCGGGCTTCTTCCACATTAAATCCTTCATCTAAAGCATACTTGATAAACACCTTCAGATAATACTCCGCCAGGAGAATTTCAGCGAAAGATTGGTGCTGGAAATGGAGCACATTATCATTTCCCCCGAAATAAGAGTGGGAAAGAAATTGAATTTCAACCACCTTTTTATTTTTATACCGTTCAAATATCACATCGTCCGGTTCTCCCTTATCTTCCCCATCCAATACCCGGCAAATATCGGCTCTCTTTAATGCCCCTTGCTTGCCCTGCTGTCTCTGATACATCCATAAAGCTGCCGTGGCATGTAAAAGGTTGCGAAACTCGAATTCTGTTTTTAAGTTTATCCGATAACCGGTGTCATGGATATGTTTGGCGTCTTTGGTAAGTAGATTTAAAAATGAGAGATAAACACCGATTTTACCCAGGGCAGAAAAGTCGATGTTGTTAAGAATCAGTTGATAGATCATATATGCAAATATAGGCCGTCGCAGTTCACTGGTGGAAAGTGTTTTGTTTTTTATTAACTCCTCATATATATCGATTTGCTTTTGTTTTTTTATACTTTCTATAATTTTTTGAGCAAATCCGGTTGCCTTGATTTCAGATAGGTTCTTTTCATTTCTGAGGGTTGAAAACAACCAATCATTGAATTGATTTTTCGTGAATCCGTAAATAGAAATGAAATATTCGATGTCACGGTCTTCTTTATTTTTTATGATATACGGTTTATGACTTTTTAGATGTTGACTCAATCCTTCATCAAAAGGACGGGAGCTTACAATGATGCGGTTGGTTCTATAGATGGTTTTATCGATTTTCTGAATATTTTTTATCGATGAAATAACCTTATCGATCGATGCTTTGGTTAACTCGCCGCTCTCATCTAAGGAGTCGATTAAGAAGATATATCTTTTTTTCTTAAAGTAATTTTTATCGATTTTGATCTCGTACTCCGTTTCTAAGTAATCGCTAATCACTCCAAGCCTGGGTTCACTGGAATATTTTTTGAAGTTTCTTAAATTAAAATAAACGGGGAAATCGCCTTCCCCTGTTTCTAAGTAATGTTTTGCCAACTTAGAAGCATAATGTTTTAAGAAAACCGATTTTCCTTTGCCAAAATCGGCAATAACAAACAATATTTTTTCTAAGTTTTTGGCTGGTTCAATGCCGAAATATTCTTTAATTAACTCTTCAATGGGCTTTAAATCTTTTTCTCTTTCCTCTTCCTTCTCTTTTTCGCTCAATTCTTTTTCTTGTTCTCTGAAAAGAAATACTTTTTTCCATTGGGCATACGTTTCTTCGTATTTTAAATTTTCCGATTCTTTAAAACCGATCCTGCCCAACTCTTTCATATCCCAGAGGAAATGTGTTTCATTTTCTTCCAGCCGGAATTTTTCGGTTTGTTTCAGATGTTCTCCATAATTATTTCCAAACTCTTTTTTTATCTGATATTCGATTTTGTCATTAAAATGTCTTTGAAACTTTTTGATGTCCGCGTAGGAGGTGTTTATCTCCTTCAATACCTGGATGTAGTTGTCCTTTACAAACAATACGGCGGGGTGGTATCGGGGCTGGAAAATCAGCAGTACATCGGATTCATTAAAAAGTTTTTCCTGGTCTGCTAGTGAATCTTTCAATGTTTTGAATAGCTTATCGGGCTTGACCTCACCTGCTATTTTGTCCTCTATCTCTGCCAATGATTTTCCAGCTTGTAAGAGGGCGGCCTTGAGATAGGTTTGCAGGCCAAAATCCTCTAACTTTTTTTCTTTCTGCTTTTCAAAATATTTATCTATCAAGGGTTTTCCGAACATGTTGACCAAAAGCCCGATAGTTCCCCCGGCTTTATCTAAAGTGTCTTTCCCTTTTTTATCAAAGTTATCCTTCATATGTTCGATAACATTTTTGAAATAGTCGGGAATCACCTTTATGATGTGCTCCACCGTTTCTTTTTTCATAATCTTCTCCAATTATTTAGTAAAATACAAAATCTCTCTTTTGTTTCAATAAAATAATATAAAAAAAAAGCACTCCTGTCAAGTTGTTTAGTTTTATTTTTTTCGGAGAGAGCTTGAAATTATGCGCAATTAGTGTTAATTTTTATTCCATGGTTTGTTATGAATTATTGTTTGTTATCTCTGTTTATTTTGAGCTTGCCTCCGGCGGCCCACCTTTTTACAAAAAGCCCCACATGCGTGGGGAATCGTTTGAAGACCTCCCTTTTGCTTATGTTTTGATTGAAAAATGGAAAAATATATAGTCGTTAAGGGCGCGAAAACCAATAACCTGAAAAATATCGATGTAAAGATTCCGAGGGGGAAAATCACTGCCATCGTTGGGGTCAGTGGCGCGGGCAAAAGCTCACTGGCTTTCGATACCATTTATGCGGAAGGCTACTTGCGGTACATCGAGTCCATCTCACCCTACATCCGCCAATTCTTAGATAAAATCGAAAAACCGGCGGTGGATCAAATCGACGGCCTGCCTCCGGCCATCTCATTCAAACATAAAAAACCGGTCAAGAATCCCCGCTCCATCGTGGCAACCTCCCTGGATATCTTCGATTACCTGAGAATCCTCTATGCCAAAATCTCGGAATTCTTCTGCCCGGGCTGCGGCTCAAAATTAACGAAATATTCCATCGATGAAATCCTTGCCGAAGTACTGGCCAATTATAAAGGAAAAATCGACGTGTGCTTCGAGTACACGGGAGATATCGCTTTCTTAGTGAACCGGGGCTACTATTTTTATCTCGAGAAGGGAGATAAGATGAGAATCGATCATAGGGTGAAAGATAAAACCATCGCGGTGTTGATCGACAGCGTAAAAATCACCAGGGCCAACAAAAGCCGGCTCTTTGAAGCTGTCGATCGCTCGATCTCCTTCGGCAAAGGAACGGCCCTAATATTTTATAATGGCCAAAAAACTCTCTTCCCTTCTTCATTTTTCTGTGCCCGATGCGATGAGCATTATCCCGCCCCGGACGAACATCTTTTCTCCTTCAACAGCCCGAAGGGAGCCTGCCCGGAGTGCAAGGGCTTTGGCGATATCCCGGTGCTTGACAGGGAGTTGATCTTCGACAGATCATTGTCACTCGCAGAGGGTGCGGTTCTTCCATTCAATACTGCCCTAACCCGGCGCTTTAAAGAAA